>QNAH01000175.1 GCA_003641425.1 Candidatus Zixiibacteriota bacterium | reverse complement strand
CCGTTATCAACGGAGGAGTCAGACGGGATATCCCAGTCAAAGAGATCACCGACAATAACATCTGAAATGGTCGCGCCGGTGTTGTTGTAGAATCTCTCCTTCAAGACAATAAACTCGCAATCACCGAGATCCTTGGGCGCAAAATACTCAACATCAAGTGCGATTGCCGAATCCTTTGTCAGGAACTTACCGCTGTAACCATACTGATAGTCGGCATAACTAACCGAATCGACAACGGGTCCCTCCAGAGGACGCATACCATTTCTGGTCAGCCAGTCGGCATCGAACATGTAATAATTCAACGTGGCATTATCCCCGCTTCCACGCAGGACAAACGGACTGGCGTCATACAGGTAAACACTGTTGTTGTCATCCTGGCCATATTCATTTTCAGTCGTATCGCAATCATCGAAGAAGTTCATGTTATACCCGCCGTCCGGATAATTGCCGCCGTTACCGATATTACCGGCATTATTAAAGATAATGCGGAGGCATTCGGTTCTGATATCGAGTTTCTCCGGGAACTGGACGGTATCCGCGACGATCAGGTTAATCGGGTAATTAAAGAGCGATTTGCCTGCAGCGTCGGAATCGATGATCAGCTCTGCCGAAACACCGACCGGGCCGGTAGTGATGGCACCACCGACATTCAGATAAACACCGAGCTCATAGTAGTTGGGTGACAGGTGCGAAACAGTGATCGGACCGGGATTGGAAATACCTAGCCAACCGCTGGGGCCGCTGATGTAATTGACCGTAATGCTGGAAATTGTAAGTTCGGCATTACCGACATTCTCCAGTCTAATGGTCGTATCAATCTGAGTTCCCGGCTTGGTCCAGGTCGGATCGCCGATTTCCGGAGGTGAAACTGAAAGCACCGGATTGGGTACCGGGTCTATACAGGGAACACGGAACCATTTCAGCGGGTTGTATGTCCAGATAGCCTTATCCTGCACAGCGCCGCCGGGATACCTGTCATTAACATACAATACATCGATGAAATAATCACCGGTGTAACTGCCCGAAGGATCGACAACAACGGCATCGAAGAAGTCGCCATCAACAACCTGCATACCAAATCGTGAAATCGACGGCCACTGGTCGGCCTCGCAAAGAACGGGGCCGGTCGAATCGCAAAGCGGAGTATAGGTATTGGTCAGGTTACGGGCGATATCCCAGTTGTAACCGCCGTTATCGGAAACCGAGATGTACAGTTCACCATTGGCGCTTCCCGAGGCAGTCCCAAACTCGTCCGCATCTTTATGACAGTCGTCATAAATACCCGCGGCATAATCGTTAAATTGGACAAAAACAGCATAGAACTTGCCGTCACATTCGGACAACTGCATCTTGACGATCGCCATTTCGTTCCAGGCGCCGCCGTAACACCAGACATCATTGGGATCATCGGGCGGAGCCCAACTGGAGAAGTCCTTAATAACACGCATCTCATCAGTAACCTCATCCCAGTGCCATAAACGACCGGAGGTCGGATAGCCCTGGAATGTTCCGCCGCCAATCGGGCTGTATGGGGACGCATCCCAGATGACATGCAGTTTGTCATCGGTACCGATCAATGCCGACACGTCACAATGGGCGCGCCAGCCGGCAAGCGAAGAATCACTGTCGGTAATATTGTTCTTGGGTCCCCACGAAGCACCCATATCGAGGGAGGTCATATAATACAAATCGTTATCCCGCTGACTTCCGCGGGTCACTGATTCTCCATCACCGGGGATGGCCGGGAGGTTGGCAATCCAGACCAGGCAGACTTTTCCGCTGACCCGGGACGCCGTAACAACCTCACCCAGATCGTCAACGGTATCCAGCATCATCGGAGGATAATCCCAGGCGCCGACAGTATCGCTGCCGACTCTGCGGAAATAAGCGATACCGCTGGAACCCTGGGTGTTACTCTGCTGGGCAATAACGTGGGTTACCGTATCGCCGTCCCAAACCTGATATTCATGGTTGGGCCAGATATATTCCTGATCACCGGTATGTTCCAGCGTCGGATAACTATAAAACGAATCGGGAATACGGCTTTTGTACGGTGAGAAGAAACATCCGCCGGGGTTGAAATCATACCAAAGAGTTGAAGACCAGCCCGCACCTTCCTCGTGGTGGGCCGAAATATTGACCTTGCCGGTAGTCCCGACATCCAGACCGACATAACCTGAGTAGTTAATACCCGGGCCGAGCCGCGCGTGGACATCGCAACCACCTGTGGCACCAGCGTGTATAAATTCGCCGTTATCCGGATCCCATGCTTCATACGCGGTACCTCGATCGAGATTATTCATATCCGTAATGGTCGATTTCATCCAGCAGAAATGGACCATTTCCGTCCCGCGCCAATCAACCTGACGATTCATACGACCATTTGACTGATAATCGTAAGTCGTAATACCGACAGTCAAACCAGGAGAAGCCGACTGAATCTCATCAAAACCCAGAGGGGTACTGCTACTGGGAGCTTCTGATGGAACAGTGCCTACAAATCGTTCGGCTCCCGCAAGTTTATATTTGGGGAGCGATTTAATCGGCGTCAGCTTGGGACCAAGCTGCTTTTTGGACTGGTGCATACCGAAGGCAGCAACAGACAGCAAAGCAAAGATCAACAAGGAGAGGATAAGAATCGTCCAAAGATTCCTTGTCATGTTTTTGCTCCTTTCAAAGAATTACAAATTCCCAATTGAATCCCTAAATTCCTCAAGGCATTTTTGCATCGTTTGTTTTTCGAAATTCGGGATTTCATCCCAACAAAAAATATGAAAAAATTTTTTCTTAGATCATCACCTCCCCAAAGCACATAAAATACAAATCTAACATTAACAGTATATTCAACGATAAAGCAACCATAAACTTTTTTAGATGACAATGCCGTCTTGTTGTCCGACAAATTACTTACTGGCAACAGATTGCCCCGAACATAGTGCGGCACAGGCAAAGGCACAAGATATAGATACCACTTTAACGTGTTTACAGCAAGTGAAGGTATACCAATAAAACCTTGGCAATGGTCAAACTTGTTTTTAACTCCAAAAACCCTTGTAGCAAGATAAAAATAAATATAAGCCTTTGATTTGTCAAGGCTTAAATTTAAAATACTCTTGTACAAAAAGAGGGCCGCCATATTCCGGCGGCCCCAATATTACAATATTCTTGGTTTCAGGCTCATTGCGGCGGCGGGGGGCCCGATTTATAGAAGTAATTGACCAGGTAGGTGGCATCCATCAGATTAATGCCGCCGTCATAGTTGGCATCGGCCGCATCGGACGAGGCCGGCGAGCTTCCGCCTTTATACAGGTAATTAATGACAAATACGACATCCAGGAGATTAAGCTGATTATCGGTGTTGGCATCACCCCTCATTGTCTGAATCACCCGGTATGTGGTCGTAATTGTACTTGAGGCCCCAAGAAGATCGGTAATTGTAAATGTCACAGGATAATACTCACCGTCCTGAGAAATATTGGGCACGAACGTGTAGGTAGCTGATCCATTTCCCGAATCGACAAATGTTGCATATGGCAATACCGTATCCACCGTTATGCTGCATACCCCGCCCTCGGGATCGAATCCGGTCAAAAGATCCACATGCTCATAATCAACTACAGCGACCACCGTATCCGAGGGCGTAGTCGTAAAGAGCGGAGCCTGATTACCGGCTTCAATAACGGTAATATTCGCTACCAGTGTATCCTTATCCTCGGCGTCATCTCCAATAAATAGGACTTCATAAACACCAGCCTGAGTGAAATCTGGTGAGAAACCGAATGTCTTGCGATAGACAAAAATACCCGAGAAGTATGAATTGAGGGGCAGATTTTCTGCGCTTACAGCCGGTAACACGCCGTCCGGATCGGTCGCAAGAACATCAAATTCAAGCGTTTCCCCTTCATTAACGGAGAAGTCAAGAGTGTCGCCGGTAAGCGTCGAACCCTGATACAATACCTGAAGCACGGGCGGCTGGTTTTTATCATAAACAACAATCTGTACAGGATCGGCATAGGCGGTATCTGTATCATAGGCCCCGTCTATCGCAACAAATTGGACATAATATGTATTGAAGGTTCTTTCCGGGAAGAGCGGGTCATTACCTTGCGTGAAATCAGGCGTAAACGTGAATGACCCGGTCCCATCTCCATTATCCATAAAGGTCATATTTTCCACAAATTGGTATGTCGCTGAATCGACGCCGGTTATTGCGGTGGTACCATCCCAATCCTGAGTGAGGACAGTGATGGCTATATTGTCGCCCTCAAATATCGTATACGATGTGGTGCTGGGATTCAGGGCTATCAGGGGCGGCTGATTTTTGTCGCTTACATAAATATTAACAAATATCGAATCCTGAATACCGGGATCGGTGAAGTCGGTCGCTACAATTTTAACCACATAGGTCCCGGAATCGGCGAATGTAGTCACCCAGTTGAAACTTCCGGTAAAATCATTATTGTCGGTAAAAGTCGCTCCCGACGGCATATTCTCAGCCGTCAGAACGGGAGGTTCCTGATCGGCATCGGAACTATGCACCGTAAATGCAATAACCGACTCCTCGACACCCGAAATATCGGCAACCGGCTCAAGAATCGGCGGCTGTGGCCCGGCATCGTCAATAGTCAACACAAATATCGTAGTATCAACAAGTTCGCCGTCACTGGCAAGAATATAAATATTGTAAGTTCCGGAATGAATAAAATCAGGATCGATAAATATACTTCCGGTGCCGTCACCATTATCGGTAAACGAGGCAAAATCGGGTAATGAATCAACTGTCAGGGTGGGGATATTACCATCAGGATCAATGGCGCTGAATTCGATCGTGGCCGTGTCACCCTCGGTAACATTCCGGGCCGGGATCGGATCGATAACCGGCTCCTGATTACCCGCCTCATAGACCTGAACCAGGATGTTCTTCTTGGTCACCGAAATGCCGTCATAAGCCTCGACGACTATTGCATATAGTCCGGACTGAGTGTAATCAGGAACAAATGTTATTAAGCCGGTACCATCGCCGTTATCGACAAATGTTGTATTATCAGGAGATTTTGTAACGCGCAACTGCGGAAAACCGCCATCGGGATCAGTTGCACTTACCGGAATATCCAGCGATGCGCCTTCCCAAACAGTGAAAGCATCACCAGCATCGATCACCGGAGGCCGGTTCTCGAGAACCACCGTGATATCAACAGGTATACTGTAAGCCTGCTGTGGTATTCCCTGATCCGTGGCAATAAAGGTCACCGAATAGACGCCCGCCTGAGTCGAATCGGGTGTGAAGGTAAAGGTCCCGGTATTGTCGCCATTATCGACAAAACTGGAATTCACCGGCCCGCCTACTGCCGTCAGGAATAAGCGGTGGGCGGTTATCGGATCGGTTGAATCGGTGGCAACGATGGTAAACTCAAGAGTCTCATCCACAGCGACTCCAAAGGGTCCGATTGGATTGATCACCGGAGGCTGGTTGACATCGGTGATCGTCAATTCAAGCGCCGTGCTGGCAACTGCCGGAGGAGTCTCAAAATCAAAAGCGGTAAACCAAATGGAATCCTGACCGGCATCGAAATACGATGCATAATAGCTGAATACACCGACACCGTTGCCGCTGTCGACAAAATTATATGTTGAAAGAGTAGTATTGGCTGTCAGCAAAACACCGGCACCGTCGGGATCATTGGCCGTGACCACCATCACCAGCGAATCACCCTCAAAAATCGCAGTATCGGCAACAGCCGCTATAATCGGAGGCTGATTGCCCGATTCGCTGACACTGATTTCGACTATCTCCGTATCGGCAATAGCCCCGTCAGAGGCATAAAATGTCACATTATAGATACCGGCCTGGGTAAAGTCGGGATCGAACGTAAACAGGCCGACCCCATTGGCGCTGTCGACAAAGCTGGCATTGGCCGGCAGTGATTCGGCGAATAAACCCGGGATTGTACCATCGGGATCAGAAGCGGTGATAATCAATATCAGACTAACGCCCTCAGTTGCCACCTGCGGACCGATCGGATCAAGAACCGGCGCCTGATTACCCACATCATTGACCGTTATATCGACCAGTTCGGAAACGGTGTCGATATTATCGGTGGCATAGAATGTAACCGGGTACACTCCGGACTCGGTAAAATCCGGGGTCCAGTCAAAAACACCGGTTCCATCGCTGTTATCGACAAATG
>QNAH01000174.1 GCA_003641425.1 Candidatus Zixiibacteriota bacterium | reverse complement strand
TGCTTTTGAAACATATTTCAATCCACCATTATTCTAAATCAGCTTTAAAAAACATATAGTACATTGAGAATATAAAGACAAGAATAAAAAAAGGGCGTTGACTATTTTGTCAACACCCTGAGGCAGGCGTGTTAGCGCCTGCCTTCAAGATTACACCATGGAATCAATGTCAGCCTTTGTAGTTCTCCGTCAGTTCGGTGTTATTCGACGTGTCATACACCTTAAAATCCTGCATTGGCAGGATGGTGTCGCGGATGACATTGATTTTGAAGCGGTGGATTTTCATGATCTTGCTGATCCGGTTGGTGCCGTTGCCGATCAGTGTCTCGGCCATCAGCGGATTGACAACGAGATCGAACTTTTTGAAACGTCCGTCGATCTTGGCGCGGTTGAACCAGCGCTCTATTTTGGTCGCCACGGTTACACGGGAAGTTATCCGTCCGAATCCGTGACAATTCGGGCAAGGTTCGGAGAACTGGTGGGTCAGCGAGGGGCGGATACGCTCGCGGGTCATCTCGACCAGTCCGAATTCGTTGACCGGCAGGATCGACCGTTTGGCGCGATCGTTGCGAAACGCGTTTTTGAACTCGTCGCTCAGTTTCTGGCGATTGGCCCGACTGAGCATGTCGATGAAATCGCAGACAATCAGGCCGCCGATATCGCGGAGGCGGATTTGGCGGGCGATCTCTTTGACCGCTTCAAGATTGGTTTTCAAGATGGTCGATTCCTGGTCGCCTTTACCGACAAAGCGGCCGGTGTTGACGTCGATAGTGACCATCGCCTCGGTCTGATCGATGACCAGGTACGAGCCTTTTTTGATCCAGACTTTGCGCTCGAGCATTTTTTCGATCTCTGGCTCCAGCTTGTACAGGTCAAATAGCTGGGTTTCGCCTTTGTACAGATCGACACGATCCTTGAGATGCGGCATGACATGGCGCATGTACGACATGATTGTGCGGTACTCATGACGATCGTCGATCAAAAGGCGGTCAACATCATCGGTAAAAATATCCCTGATGATGGAGGTAATCATTTCCTCTTCTTTGTGGATGGCCGCAGGCGCTTCGAGGGTCTCCCAGCTTTTTTTGAGCCGTCCCCACAGTTTGACCAGGCGCTTGATATCGGATCGGAAGTCGGCCTCGGTTTTACCCTCGGCCTCGGTCCGGACAATCAGCCCGAAACCATCGGGGCGAAGCGGGTAGACGATCTTTTTCAACCGCCGTTTTTCATTCCAGCTCGGGATCTTTTTCGATACCCGAACATGGTCGTCATCGGGTACCAGCACCAGGTAGCGACCCGGGATGGAGACCTCGGTGGTCACGCGCGGACCCTTGGTGGAAATCGGTTCTTTGATGACCTGGATAAGGACATCCTGTCCCTCTTTGAGGACGGTTTCGATTCCGGCCCGGCGGCTTTTTCGGACGACCTCGGCCGGCGGTTCTTCATCGACATATTCCGGTTCGAAGCGTGTCTCATGGCGGGACAGCGAGCCGATATCCGAGGCATGCAGGAAAGCCGCTTTTTCGTAACCGATGTCGATAAAGGCGGCCTGCATTCCGGGCAGGACCGTTTTGATTTTACCCTTGTAGATGTTGCCGACCAATCGCTCCGACTGCGGTCGTTCGAGATAGAGCTCGACCAATTTATCGTCTTCCATGATGGCGATTCTGGTTTCGTATTCGGAGCAATTGACCAGGATTTCTTTTTTCATTTTAATTTTTAACCCCTTTCGGCATTTCGCCAAAAATTTCTTTGTCGGCCGGTTTATAGCCTTGCAAGAATTGATTGCCGGTCATTTTGGTTTTTCCTTCGGGCAGCAGTTCTTCTACTTCGACCGCCCCATCGGCGACGGCAATCAGCAATTTATGTTTGTCAGGTATGATCTGTCCCGGCCGTAATTTCTCGGAAAGATTCATTCCGGAATTTTTGACCCGGAAAACTTTCACTTTTTTACCCCTGAAATAAGTGAAGGCACCGGGAACGGCGGACATACCCCGAATGAAATTGACCACGTTTTTGACCGGGAAACCCCAGTCGATAAGGCAGTCAAACGGGGATATCTTCGGCGCCGGGGTGGCCAGAGAGTCATCCTGTTTAATCAGTTCGATTTGATCAGATTCGATCAAATCCAGTGTTTTTTCGATCACCGGGCCGGACAGGTCAGCCATTTTGTCATAGAGAGAGCTGAAGTTGTCGTCCGGGTCGATATTGATTTTCTCCCGATAGATGATATTGCCGGTGTCGACCTTTTTCTGGAGGAAAAAGGTGGTCAGGCCGGTTTCGGTCTCGCCGTTAATAATTGCCCAGTTGATCGGTGCGGCCCCGCGGTATTTGGGCAGGAGCGAACCGTGGAGATTGATCGAGCCTTTGGGCGGGATGCTGAACAGCTTGACCGGCAGGATCCGGAAAGCAATAACGACGAAAACATCGGCGCCGATTTCACGCATTTGTTTGATAAAAGTATCGTCTTCCAGCGAATCGGGCGTAAAAACGGGCAAACCGAATTGTTTGGCGGTTTTTTTGACCGGTGTCGGGTGCATTTTGCGGCCGCGTCCGGCCGGTTTATCCGGGCCGGTAACAACCGCTATGATTTTGTGCGGGGTATTATTGTATAAATACTCCAGCGCGCGCCGGGCAATCTCCGGCGTTCCCATAAAAACAAGATTCATTAGATTTCGGTTGCGGCAGGAAACCGAAAAAGTCAGGATGCGGCGGCCATTTTTTTGAGTTTATTAAGCTTGCCTTTGACCAAAGCCCGGGTTAACGGTGAAAAATGATCAATAAAAAGCACGCCGTTTAAATGGTCGTTTTCATGCTGGATGGTTCTCGCCAGCATTCCGCTTACCTCAAGTGTAAATTCCTTGCCGTCGAGACCGGTGGTTGTGACTTTGACTTTCTCGGGTCTTTGTATTCTCTGGAATATGCCCGGGAAAGATAGGCAACCCTCTTCTATCACGACCTCGTTTTCGGAGGAATATATAATCCTTGGATTAATAAATACCTTAATGGATTCTGTTAGATCAATCGATGATAAATCGATTATAAAAACTTTTTTGGATACACCTATCTGAGGCGCCGCGAGGCCCAAACCTCCGGCATTTTTCAGGGTGGCGATCAAATCGTCCACCAAAATTTTTGTTTCCCGGTCGATTTCGGCAATTTCATCAGCTTTCCGTCTCAATACCGGGTCGCCGTAAATAACTATCGGCTTGACTGCCACAAAAACTCCTTAAATTCCTAATCCACCTTACCCGCTATGGAGGATTTTAAAAATTCGACTTTTATATCATCGGTAATTTTCAGGACGACTTTGTTTTTGTCGTCGTAGATGGCGAAGATAGTGCCGAACATGCCGCTGTTGGTCACCACTCTATCGCCTTTTTTCAGTTCGGTGAGCAGTTTTTCATGCTCCTTTTGCCTTTTGCGCTGGGGTCTGATAAGCAATAAATACATTATCAAAAACAGCGGGATTAAAATACCCCAGGTCGCAAGAAATGACCCCCCGCCCTGCGAGGCGTCGGGGCTGGACATAAATAACAGTAAAAAGTTATTCAACTTTTACTCCTTAAATTTTATTATCGACAGCCTGCTCAAAATCTGAACAGGGAAATTTTACAGCCCACAATATACAATATCCACTTTTTTGAGCAACACTTTTATTCAATGACTATAACAGGTGATTTGACAGATGGTTCCAGGACTCTGATCCTCCGCCCCCCCCGGGCTTTTATAAATTTGATGTATTTGGAAAACATAAAAAAAGGGCGTGGTGAATACGCCCTTTAATTTTTGCCTAATTCTCTCTGATTTCAGGTCGTGGGGGTTTTGGGTTTGTTCCAGGCCGGGAGTGAGCGCATCAGGTTATCGACGATTTCAGCCGCCTCTTCTTCGCTGACGCCGGTATTGTTGACCCGGTAGCGGATCATATTGACGCGGATAATATCGCGCGGTTTAAGGTTGCCTTTATGGTCGACGCAACTGGCGCAATAATCGCTGTCGAAATTTCCGCGCGGGAAATCCTCTTTTTCTTTCATAAGCCTGGCGCAGGCCTTGCATATCGATGTGGGCATAGGACACCCTCCACATGGGAAATTCTATCTTTATATTTATCATTCGGTTATAAATAAGAAAGCTTAACCTTGAGGGGTAAAAAAATACGATAATATTATCGGCGATAAAAAAAGCCGCAGGCGTCTGTCTGCGGCTGAAATTCGTGTAAATCCGGTGTAAATCAATAGCCGGGATTATTTTCCGACGGATTTTCTCCGGGCGGATTATCATCGGACGGCTTGCTTTCGCCGGTATCCGACTTTTCGTCCTTTTCCTTTTTCATCTTGTCGCGCATGTCTTTAAGCTTGTTAAACAGGCCGGGAACAGCATCAACCAGCGCATCAAGTTTGCCCGGTTTGGCCGAGAGCAACTGGACCCGCTCGGCGTCCATGATGATAAAGGCCGACGGTTCGATTCTGGCCGCACCACCACCACCGCCGGCGAATCCGCCCCCTTTTTCAGGGGCCTCGCCCTGGCCGCCGCCGGCGCCGAATCCGACGGAAATTTTAACTACCGGGATGACGGTTTTTTCGCCGACTGTAATCGGCTCGCCGATAACGGTCTGGGAACTGGCCATATCCTTGAGTTCTCCGACAATATCTTTCAGGATTTCGGAGACCTTGTTATTTTCAGCCATGATCTATTCCTTTCTTTTCTATAGAAGATTTTTTCAAAAAGTTCTGTTTTAGTTTGTCGTACAGTAAACAGCAGACAAATCTAAATATATAAAACATCCGCAAGGTGACAAGCCCTTTTCCTTCGAATATCAGTGTTCCCGAGGAAAAATCGGGCTTAAAATCAATATGAGACATCAATTTCGGATACATTCCTTTTGCGGCCCAATAATAGCCGTACATTTTGCCTGTATAAAAGGGTTCGGTAAAACCACCTCTAATTTTTATAGCCAGCTCCCTTATTTTTGTTCCACCGATTAATTCTTTGGCCATTTTCAGATGTCCGATATTAAGATCAGAAAACCTGAACCGTTTTTTCTTTTTTGGAGGCCTTTCCTTTTCAGCCTTTTTTTCGATTTCAGATTCGGATTCCTTCTTTTTCTTTGACTTTATCGGGAAGCTGAAAAGACTGATTCCCGCAATCGAGATGAAGACTCTTTTTTCGGGGAAGCTGAACAGCGATCCAACAAACATATAAGATGCGTGAACAGTTTTTTCCGACTGATCAAAAACACCTCGAATTCTTATCGACGCCGCCAGAAGGAGGAAGCCAAGAACAACGAGAGCCGCGATGATTATTGTCAGGGTCATCATATATTATACTATGTCGGCTTAAATTTTGATTAGCCAAGTGTTAAAAATTACCCGCTGAGGGGCATAATCGGGCCAGGGCGCATCTGTCGCAGTCCGGTTTGCGGGCTCTGCAGACTGCCCGCCCGTGCGATATCAGCAGATGGGACAGGATGATCCAGTCTTTTTTGGGGATGATTTTCATCAGATTTTTTTCGATTTTGATGGCGTCCTTGTTTTTTGTTAAGCCAAGTCTCTGTGACAGACGGCCGACATGAGTATCGACAACGATTCCCTCAGCTTTATTAAAAGCTGTTCCCAGTATGACCGAGGCGGTTTTTCTCCCGACCCCCGGGAGTTTGACCAGTTCATCCATCGTGTCCGGCATCCGTCCCTTATAGTGATTCACGATCATGCCAGCCGATTCTTTGATTGATTTAGCTTTGTTTTTGAAAAAGCCGGTCGAACGGATGTCATTTTCGAGTTCCATAATATCCACGTCGGCATAATCGCGCGTTTTTTTGTATTTTTTGAACAGGTCCTTGGTAACGATATTGACTCGCTCATCGGTGCACTGGGCCGAGAGTATGGTAGAAACAAGCAATTGATGCGGCGATTTGAAATCAAGGGTGCAGTCAGCTCCGGGATATTCTTTTTTCAGCAATGCGACAATTTTTTTAACACGATCCGATGTCATACGCTTAAAATCACCACCCTATCGATATCGTTAAGGTCCTTAATGATTGTCAATGAATTATACCGACTATCGGATTCGGTTAATTCGGCGATTTTTCCCGGTTGATCATAGCCTATCTCAAACATCAACTGTCCCTTTTCATTTAGAAAATCGGGGGCCCGATCGATCAGTTTTTTGATAATATCAAGTCCTTCGGCGCCTGAGGTCA
>QNAH01000173.1 GCA_003641425.1 Candidatus Zixiibacteriota bacterium | reverse complement strand
GTTCTGATCTGGTTATGTTCAAATCCGCAGAATCGGTCGAAAGACTGATAAACAATCTTGCCCGGCTTCCGGGGATCGGAAGAAAGTCAGCCGCCCGGCTGGCTTTTCATATCCTCAAATTATCCAAAGAGGAGGCTCTCGAACTGGCCGAAGCTATCAGCGAGGTCAAAGAAAAGGTCGGGTTTTGCTCAATTTGTTTCAACATTTCGGAATCCGACCCATGCTACATCTGTGAAGACAGCGAGCGGAGCCGCGAAATAATCTGTGTGCTCGAACAGGCTTCAGATCTGGCCGCGCTGGAGAAGGCCGAGGGTTACCGGGGGCTTTATCATATTCTGGGCGGGCGCATTTCACCTCTTGACGGAATCGGCCCGGATGATCTCAAAATAAAAGAATTATTGGCGCGAATTGACGATAATACCAAGGAGATCATTATCGCCACCAATCCCAATGTGGAAGGTGAGGCCACGGCTCTTTACCTGGCGAAACTGATTCGCCCCCTGGGTGTAAAAATAACCAGGATCGCGCGGGGGCTGCCGGTCGGAAGCGATCTTGAATATGCCGACGGGATGACCATATCGCGCGCGATGGAAGGGCGACAGGAGATTTAAGCGGACGGTATCATGCAGAAATATTTTTCATTCAACCGGGATGCATTTTCAGATTCTCAAAATATTCTGATACTTATTGTGGCATTGCTTGTCCTGCTGGCGCCGATCGCGGCGCCATCGGCCATGCAGGTCAACTGGGGATTCAATGCCCTGTACTATCTCCCGCCGGTTCTTTTTTACGTCTGGATCGCACTGGCCGTGGCGGTGGCCCTTCTTCTCTTATTCGCCCCGCGGGAACACTTTATATCGTCGGGTACGGCCAGGTATCTCTGGGGCGATCGCAAAATTATCGGGCGGTCGATTGTGCTGTTAGGGGCTCTGGCTATTTTTTTTCTATTCAGGTTCGATGCGCATTTTTTCGGAAACGGTTATATACGAATCGCCAATCTGGCCCAAAAGACTAAACCGGTATTTCGCTGGTTCGACTACGGCGGCACCATTATTCCATATATGTTATATCAATTACTAACCGGGCTGGGGGCGGCAAAAATCGCGGCGGCAATGTGGGCCTACCAGATTATATCGATCTTATCCGGGCTGGTCTTTATCGGGTTTTCGTTTAAAATATCCGATAGCCTATTCGAAACCGACGATGACCGGCTTTTATCACTGATGCTTATGCTCTTTTCGGGTCTTGTCCTTATGTTTTTCGGGATGGTCGAGAATTTCCCGCCGTTTATGGCCCTGGGAATTTTGCTAATTTACTGGTATATTCAGCTTGACCGCAGTAAAAAATCGAAATACCTTTATTTTATATGGATCGGAACATTAGTCGGTCTGTTTTTGAATTTTCAATTTATCACTTTTATACCGGCCAATCTTTTCCTGACCTTTAAACAGCTGATAAGGAGAAGGTCCTTCAGCAATTTTATCGGCTCACTGGCGGCCGGAATTTTTATTCTCGCCGCGATTATTATCTTTTATGTGGATGCGGTGGGCAATATCGCTCTGTCGAACCGGATGCTATTCTTCCAGGGCAAATTACCTGATATAAACTATGGCATATTCGGCGGGCATCATCTGAGTGATATATTGAATCTTTTATTCATGACAATACCGGTGTTCGCAATTTTTATTCTCATCATCGCCAGATCGTTCAAATATTTGAAGGAAAACCGGCTTTATATCACTCTGGGATTTCTGACGCTGGCCCAGATGGCATACCTGTTTGTTATCGATCCCAAAGAGGGAATGGCCCGGAATATTCCGATGTTCGGGTTAATCATGACCGGATTTATTGTTATGGGAATATATACTCTGATAAAAGGCAAAGAGTTATTTCGACTGAACGGCAACACTGTCATGACACTTGCACCGCTGTCATTGCTGATTATCCTGCCATCGTTTTTTGTGCATCTGAAACCGTCAACAGCAGAAAAATATATCGAAAATTATCTGACTTACAACGAAACCAAGACGGAAGCGGCGCTTTATGCGTTCCGTGATTATTATGTTACAATCGGTCTGGACAGCACAGCCATTATTAAGGAAAAAGCGATAAATAAGGCGCCCGGGGCGCTTGAGGCTCAGCTTGTCACCGACCTGTATGCACATTTGCGTTTTGACGAATCTTTTGAGTATGCCCTGCGGCTGGTCGAGCGGTATCCTTATGTGGCCAGGTTCCGGATGCTGATGGGGAATCTTCTCAAGCACTACAAGCGGTTCGACGATGCCGAGAAGGAATTTATGACCGCACTTGAATTGGATCCGTACAATCCCGAGTTATATCATTTTCTGTCGGAATTGTACCGTGAAAGGCGCCAGAACAAAAAATGTTTCGAGATCCTCGAAAGAGCGGTCGAAATCGATCCCGGTTCGCCGGTTATTCTGGTCGATCTGGCGGGGCATTATTTTCGAATACGCAAGCCAAATGTTGTCGACAGTCTGACCGATATTATAATGAGCATCGATTCGCTGGAGCCGTATGCTTACATGTATAAGGGTCTGGTGGCCGAGCAACGAGGGCGAAAGCAGGCCGCTCTCGATTATTTTGAACGATTTATTGAAATCAACGATCTGTTGCCGGAAGTCCCGGTAATCCGTAAAAGGATCAACTCAATATATCTTGAATTACGCGATACCACATCGCAAAAATAGCCTATTTCAATATCTTATAATCCCCGTTTTGGGGAGCGATTTCACCTATAAGGCCGATATCGAAATAGGCCCGGATTTTATGTGACACGGTGTCGTAATAAGGTGACTCGATTCCGGGATCATCAATGAATTTTGCCCTAATCTGATTGGTAGCGTAGTCATACAAGCCGATTTCATTTTTATCGAGACGGATGCCGAAACGATATCCCTCGAAATCATAGGAATCTTTATACTGTTCATCAAATAATATCGATGATTTTTTTGCCAGACTATTTTCTCTTTTCAAAAGTATATTTATTCCGGATTGAAGATCGGAACCATTGGTATATTCAACCATCATGTATTTATCCGAGGCTGACAACACCAGACCGTCTTTGTCGATAAGAACACGATCGGTTTCCACCTGTCCCGGATAAATCAGACCGTGATTGTTCCGGCACTCCTCCATAAAGGCAAAAAAGCCGATTTCGATATCCGGCCATTTTTTTTCCATCGCCGTTTCAACCATCTGTTTTACATTTTCGGTTGTCAATCCGGAAACAAAATCATGATCTCCCGAAAGTGAGCGGTATAAGTCGAAGAATCTCGATACGCCTAATTGCCGGTAGAGGTAATTGACCAGACAGGCGCCGACCGGATTGGTAATATCACCGTTGGTTTTATCATTGAATTGATCGTATGTCAGGATGGAATCGATCTTGATAATATCGTAGCGAAGAATATAGCCCCCGAAATCAAAAACAACTTCCGGTGCCCGCTGCCAGCATCCGCCATAAATAGTCGCCAGTCCTTCGCGGATAAAAGGTATTGCGAATTGCGGTTGATTCTGCAACTTAAAATTTATCATCAATAGCGACACCTCATGGTAATTAGGCATGAAACTGGTGATAACGACATCAAAACCGCGATTATAAAAGCCCTGCCCGCGCGTTCCGGCCAGTTTTCCCACCTCGACTTCATCCCGGCACAGATAATAATCGATTTTCTTTTCGGCCAACACGGCAAGGCGTTCCTCCGGTATCATCAATTCCGCTGCAATTTTTTCGACAATCTCATCCAGGGATCGGACGCTAATTTCATTGGCATGATTTAATAGATCGGGATTTATAATAAACCTGAAGTATCTAGATTCCATGGTCGGCCATCCCTGCGAATAATAATAGTGGGGCGGGATGATCCAGTAATAATCGTCGATCAAAGAAGTGTAATAAAAATATGAAACCTCTTTACCCTCGAATGCTGATTCGAGTTTCCACCTGATAGTAGTACTGTCGAGGACCGCTTTTGAAGTAATGGCCGCTGCCAAGTAGTCTTTCAGGTTCTCATAGTCGTAAACATAGGGCGAGGCGCAATCGGCCTTGACGGGGATATTATCGTAAACGAGACCCAACCGTAAGGCCTGTTCCCGGCAGGATGGTTCCCAGAGCCCGGCGGCTGACTCAAAATTGCCGGATCGAAGCAGATCCAGATAATCATAGATTAGTTCTCCGGCTTTGGTTTCATTTAATGTGGCCGATCGAGTCTGCTTGCCCATGCAAGAAATAATGATAAATGAAAATACAAGACATTTTAAAATTAGCATTCTACGCATCTTTTATACTCCGGATATCCAATTCACGAGATTACGTTTTCAATATACATATTATACCCATAAATGTCCATACCGGGCAAAAAAAAGCCCCGCACAGAGGCGGGGCTTATATGCGAAAAATATTCTCAAAATGCTATGCTGGCCGAGAATCGGTGCACCGAATCAAGACGCCCATAATCGACCCAGGCATAATCCAGAACCAGTTCGGTTTCCTCGGTCAAACCGGTTCTGAAACCACCGCCAAGGCTGAAGTTTTCTTCTTCGTAGTTCAGCTTATAACCGGCGCGGAGGAAGTATTTATCCTGCCAGTTGTATTCGGCGCCCAACGAGCCCTGCTGTTCATTGTCATTCGGGTGTTTGACCTCGACCGACATGACCAGCTTGGATTCATTGGTGAAATCGAAATCATAAGCCAGGCCGATTCTGAAGGTGAGCGGAAGGTGGTACGGATCGACATTAATGGAACCCGAATAGGGATCCTGGTTCGGATTTGATTGATCCGGATCATACGGAACATCAAGGTCGGGGCCGTCAAATTTCATATCCGGACCCATGTTGGATATATTCATAGCAATACGGAGTGACCTGTATCCGGTGTATAAAAGCGTCCCGAAATCGAAAGCGAAACCACGGGCGCTTTCATGGTAAATCCGCTCGTTAATATACTTGAAACTGGCACCGAAAGAAAACTGTGTCGTCAACTGACGGGCGTAACTTATTTGCAGGGCATAAGATGATGTCGAGTAAGTGAGGCCTGTTCCCTCGGGCTGTTCGACGGTCGTTATTTCCTGATCGTCCATTGTAAGGAAGGTGGCGCCCAGACCGAAGACGCCAATATCCTGGAATCTCCGGGCATAGGCGACATAATTCAGGCTTACATCGGCGACATAATTGACATATGTGAAGGCGATCTCGCTCGACGGTACATAAGTCAGCCCCGCCGGGTTCCAGTACATCGAGTAGATATCATCGACAGTGGCGACACTGGCTTCGCCCAAACCGTTGTACCTGGCGCCCACGCCGATTTTAAGGAATTGGGCACCGGCCGTTCCGGTCTTGGAGAATTCGCCGGCCAGCGCCGTAGTGCTCACGAAAACTGCAAGCAATATTATCGCTATTTTTTTAGTCATGGCGGTTTCTCCTACTTTATCACAGCAAACCGGCCGGTTTTACTGCCAAATTCCGATTCTACATGGTAAAGATATACTCCGGAGGCGATCCCGAGACCGTCTTCGGAAAGCATATCCCATTCCTCGGTTCCCCCGTTGCTGTCATGCTGCAACGTCTTGACGAGATCGCCGGCCAGTGAATATATCCTGATCGTGCAAAGCTCGGGAAGATTGGTGAACTGGAGTCTGCGATAGAATCGACTGGTTTCCCATTCGGCCCGACCAATATAGGGGTCGGGGACAACGCGTATATTTTTAATGTTGGCCCGGGCGGCGGAGTTATCGACACCGTCGGTCTTGAAAGTAAAGACATCGTCGGCTCCGTTAACGGGTGCCCCCTCAACCGTCAGAACATCACCGATCGCATAAGCCGTGTCGGTATCCGCAACCCGGAAAAACCAGGTATGATTATACGGAAATGCTTCCGGATGCGGGTTGCCGTCATAAGGCGTATTGACAATGACGATATAATCCCTGTCTTCAGGCTCCCAGACCTGATCGAAATCCTGATCATAGATTTCCGCCAGCACCTGGTAACCGAGAGTCGTGTTCCAGACCTCGAACGGCAGATTCATCGGCGTAACATCATCATAGAACCAGAATCCGTTCGAACCTGTTGCGGTAAACCTGATTTCGTAGGTGGAACGGAAGTGCTTGTCCGAACCCAGCGGAGCTCCAAAGACATCACCCATGGGGCCGTAGAAGTAGCCTTCGTGCAGGGTGGTGTCATTTTCAGCGGCAAAACCGGTCTGGACGATGCTTCGCGGAATGCGGTCGCCATTACGG
>QNAH01000172.1 GCA_003641425.1 Candidatus Zixiibacteriota bacterium | reverse complement strand
TATTCTGCTGGGCCGATTACAGGGCCGGCGATTTTGACATTTATATGACAGTGAAAGATTTTAACAATCCAGGTTTAATTCCCGGGCCCGCGAATTTGAATTTTACCATGGAGCAGGGGGGGAGCCTTCCGGCATCACAAACTGTAAACCTGACCAACAATGGATTGGGGGAACTTAACTGGTCGGCTCTTGCAGAGACCGATTGGCTGAGTGTCTCACCATTATCGGGAGTGACGCCGGCTGATATTCAGATCTCGATCACGACAGATACCCTGCCTTATGGTACATACAGCGGCCATGTTAGATTAATCGACCAGGATTATATCGATTCCAGCAGGACAATCCCGGTGACGTTGAGCGTAACGGCTCCGCTTCTGGATTTGTCGCCAGATACGCTTTATTACAGGATATTAAAGAAACTGGGCGACCCCGATCCGATGCCGATTGTCGTGAGCAATTCGGGAAGCGGGATACTGACATGGAATGCGGTTGAAAACGCGGATTGGATATCGCTTGATGTCAGTTCCGGAATTCAGGGTGACTCGATCAGGGTGAGTATCCAGGTCAATAATCTTGAACCGGGTGAGAACCTGGCGCCGGTGGAATTTTCTTCATCCGAGGCGGTCAATTCTCCCGACACGGTCTGGGTAAAAGCCGAAATGCTGGACAGTATGTCGTATATCGACCCGGTTCCGGATTCGCTTGTCTTTTATGCCGTGATGGGTGACACGCTCGAGGGTCAGGTACAGATCGAAAATCCTGGAGACGAAATATTGAGCTGGACCGCCGTAGCCATAGAAAGCTGGCTCGAGATCGACAGGGCATCCGGCACCGATAATGATATAATTAATGTAACGATCGAGACAGCGGCACTCAGTACGGGGTATCATCACTCCGGGATTATGGTTTATGACAGCGCTTCATTTAATATCGAAGTATTTATTCCGATCGATATATATCTTTCTTCGGGCGATACGGTTCAATTTATGAATACCAATGTTATGCCGTATCAGCTTGGTCTCATGCCGGTTTATATTACTCTGATTGATTCTTCCAAAGGCGGATATGTACCGTTTGGATATGACAGCAGTACCGCGGCTCTTGACTCGATAGTATTCAACGAAGATAATCTGCCTGATTTTGTCGATTATTATTCGACGATTGTCGGCGGGGGAGCCGCCGAATTCGGCTGGCGGGTCAATGCATCGGATATCGGCGACAGTTCAATACCGGCGGCGACCTATCATATCGCCGATCTTTTTTTCACGGCCGGTGGGCATGAGGTGTTTAATACGGTCGATAGCACTTCTTCGGACAGCTCCGGTATCTATATCCTCGGGAAAACGCTTGCGAATGATGTCCCAAGTGTGATATCGGGTGATTTGATAATCGGCAATCCGACCGGTGTGACAGATAATGAGAGACCGCTTCTGCCGAACAAAATATCTCTTGAACAGAATTACCCGAATCCGTTCAATGCTTCGACCAAAATTCAATTCCGGCTTCCGAAGGCCGCACATGTTACATTGAAGATATTCAATATCCTTGGCCAGGAGGTCGGCGATCTTCAGAACGGGTTGTTGGCGGCTGGTGAGCACAGTCTTATCTGGGATGGACGGTTAAATAATTCACTCCCGGCGCCGAGCGGTATATATTTTTACCGTCTTGCCGCCGCGGACTTTGTCGATGTGCGCAAGATGGTATTGATCAAGTAGAATATCGTTTACCATATTCTGATACCAAAGAAATCCAATATAATTCTCTGCGGCGCAACTTTTTTCTCCTGATTTCGTCAGATAGACTAAAGGAAATTCTATATTTTTTTCAGAGGAGATTGGTGGCATGAGAAGCATTGTGATTTCCCTGGGCGTTTTGGCAGGCGTTGTTCTGATGTCAGTGGCCGCTTCGGCCGATGAGGGACAGCTCTATGGCAAAATCTATACTGTGGATGATGAGGTCCTGGAGGGTTTTATCCGCTGGGATAAAAATGAGGCTTCGTGGTGTGATATTCTCGATGGGACCAAGGAGCGCGAAAGCCGAAAATATCGGAAGTATCGCGATCGCCGTGAAAGCAGGAGAGACAAGACGGTCAAGATCTTTGGATTGACCATATACAGTGAGGGCAATGAATTCTGGGATTTCAGCAGTTCCGAAGCCGGTATTCGCATGGGCCATATTGCCAACCTCATTCCGGTTGGGGACAATGAAGTGTTGCTGGAGTTGAAATCGGGCGAGGAAGTGGAACTCAGCGGAGGTTCGGGTGATATCGGCGATGATAACCGTGAAATTTTGATCGATGACAAAATAGAAGGCATAATCGAGCTTTACTGGGATGAGATCGACCGGATTGAATTTATGGAAACCCCCAAGGGTGAATCCTCTTTCGGTAAGCGTCTGTACGGCACACTGACGACTCGCCGCGGTGAGACTTTCACCGGTTATGTCGGATGGGATATGGATGAGACTTTCGGTGACGATATTCTCGATGGTCGAGAGGGTCGGCGTAAACGCAAGCTCGATTTCGGCAGTATTGCATCGATAGAACGGCGCTCGTCAAGTTCGGCGGAAGTCACTCTCAAAACCGGCAAAGAAATGAGTCTCGATGATTCGAATGATATCGACAGCGGTAACCGCGGGATAGTCATCTCGGACCTGAACCTGGGCTGTGTAAAAGTTGATTGGGACGGTTTTGACATGCTGGAATTTGCCGATCCCCCGGGTGACCTTTCATATAATGATTTTGACGGCGGCCGTAAACTTCACGGGACTGTCTTCACAGAAGACGGTGACAAGTACAGCGGTGATATTATCTGGGATTCGGACGAGGAGTACACCTGGGAAATCCTGAACGGAAATATGAGAGATGTCGAATTCGATATTGAATTCGGATTTATCAAATCAATCGAAAGACTGTCGTCGCGGACCAGCTTGGTTACACTCAAGGACGGCCGGAGCTTCAAACTGAGAGGTTCCAACGATGTCGATAGTGATAATAAGGGTATTATTATAATCGACGGTAATGATGAGATAGTGGTTGACTGGGACGAATTCGAAATGATTGAATTTGACCATTAAATCATGAAGGCAAAATTTAGGCGGGAAAAAATTTAAGAGAGCTTTCTTTGGCTGGGTCCAGAGGGGATTAAAATGGATCCAGGGATCACAAAGAAGAACTCTCTTTTTCCGCTTTAATAATAAAAGACATATAGCGTCTTGTCAAGAAAAAGTGAAACATACTGTCGGATTTTTGACGGAATATTCTGAGCCGGGGGCAGGCGTGAATCATGTGACACTGAGAACCAATTTTGAATAGCGCCATAAAAACCTTATGGTAAGAGTTTGTATTACAATATCATAGAGAAAATATATTAACTAATAGTTTATATAATTTAAAATTCAGGGGAGTTGGAAAGAGGGGTGAATAAGGCATCATTGCCTTAACAAAAAAAGCCCGGCTGTAAGCGGGCTTTTTTTATTATTCGATATTTTTTTAGGGATTGGAAGCGGCTTCTTCCTCGTAATGGATCTTGAGATCTTTAAGATCTGTGACATGCGACTGGATGCCGTCGACCAGCGATTTGGCTTTCGGGTTTCCCTTGGCGACTTTCAGGAATTTGTTCCAGTAGGCAATTACCTGATCAATTTTCTCCGGATCGTCCTGATATTCAGTCTCATAAGATATTGCCAGGTTGTAATGAGCTCTGTAGTTGTCGGGTTTCAAGGCAACCGCCTTTTTGTACATTTTATATGCCTTTAGGTTTTTCTCCTGATTCTGATAAATCTGACCGAGGCTATTATAGGAATTGAAGTAATCGCTTTTCAGCTCGATTGATTTATTATAGGCATTGATGGCATCAGCGTACTTTTTAAGTTTGTGATAGCCTTTACCAAGGAGATAAAATGCAAGATAATCATCGGCTTTGGCACTGGTGAATTTGCTGATATTCTCGATGAGGGCCGGCCAATTTTGCTGCTGGTGATAGAGTAGTCCCAGATCCTTGTAGACCTCGATATAGTCGCTTTTGACTTCGAGAGCCTTTTTATAGCTCTTTTCGCTTTCCATCCAGTTTCTTTGCTTGTAATAGGAGCGCCCCAGATTAGCCCAGATATCGGGATTATCGGGTGAGATTTCCGATGCTTTCTTGAATAACTTTTGGGCTTCGGCATAATTGCCACCCTTAAAATAAAGGGATCCAAGGTTGATGTAGGCATCGACAAATTCAGGGTCTTCTTTGATGGCCTGCCGGTATTCCTGCACAGCCATGGAATCTTTCCCTTCCTTTGCCAGGGTCAATCCAGAATTAAAGAAACTTTTGGCTTTTTCCGTGTCGCCGGAGAAAGCCGATGAAGCCAGCAAAGTCAGTCCGAAAACAGATATAATAGCCAAAAGCAACGCTCTTTTCCCTGACCGGGCTTGTGATTTCATCAAATAACTCCTTTCCTTTTATATATTCCATTCTACAAATTTTTGTCGAAAAGTTCGCAATGATTTTCAATAGTCTATAACGACCATTCAGAGCCTTTTGTTTATTTCGGGGTATTTTACTCCGAGAATACGCGCGGCGAGAACGGCGGCATTTTTTGCTCCTGCCTTGCCTATTCCCATAGTTGCCACCGGTACTCCTGACGGCATCTGAGCAATCGCCAGCAGGGAATCGATTCCATCGAGTGAGGCCGGCAGTGGCACTCCGATGACCGGCAATTTGGTTCGTGCGGCCACGACACCCGGGAGGGCGGCGGCCATTCCAGCCATACAAATCACGACTTCATAGCCCGATTCGGCGGCACCCCGGGCAAGCTTATCGGTTTTATCCGGTTCACGATGAGCCGATGAGACTTCCAGTGTATTCTCTATGCCGTAGGTGTCCAACAGCTTCTGACACTCTTCGGCATACTGCATATCCGACTTGGAACCGATCAAAATCAATACTTTCGGCATTGGTTAAATCCCCATAGATTTTACATGGGTATTGGCTCTGAAGCCAATATCGCCCCTGTAGTACATTCCGTCAAATTTTATCCGTTCAATCAGGCTATAGGCTTTCGACAATGCCGCCTGAAGATCTTTATCGACCGCTGTCACCCCGATCACACGACCTCCGGCGGTCACCCAGTTTTTGCCCTCGCGTCTTGTTCCGGCGTGGAAAAGGTAACATTTTCTGTCGCTATAATTTCTTAAACCAAAAATTCGTTTATGGGTTTCATATTTCCCGGGATAGCCCTTGGAGGCCAGAACCACGCAGGCGGATGCGCCCGGGAACCATTCCAGATCGTCAATAAGGGATAAATCGCCATCGGCGATGGCGATAAATATATCGGCCAGATCCGATTTGAGAAGCGGCAGGACCACCTGGGTTTCCGGATCGCCGAAACGGCAGTTAAATTCAATAACTTTCGGCCCGGTCTCGGTAAGCATCAGTCCGGCATAGAGAACGCCTTTGTAATTTCTGCCTTCTTTTTCCAGGCCGGATATGGTTCGTTCGATGATATGTTCTTTAATTTGTGTCATGGTGATATCGTCGACAAACGGTACCGGGCAGTAAGCGCCCATTCCTCCGGTATTAGGACCGGTATCGCCCTCGCCGACCTGCTTATGATCCTGCGACGGCATCATCATCTTTATATTTTTTCCGTCGGTGAAAGCCATAACCGACAGTTCTTGCCCCTTCAGAAAGGTCTCGACCACGATCTTATTTCCAGCCTCGCCGAATATTTTTTTGACCATTATCTGGTCGATAGTCTCGGCCGCCTCGTCGCTGTCATGAACGACTATGGCGCCTTTACCGGCGGCCAGTCCGCTGGCTTTGATGACGACCGGCATAGCTGCCGAATGGATGAAGGAGATGGCCTCGGAAGCTTCGGAGAAAATCTGAAAAGGTGCGGTGGGAGTATGAGATTTTCTCATAAATTCTTTGGCAAAGGCCTTGGAGGCTTGGATTGCGGCGGCAAGTTGCGAGGGGCCGAAAATACGCAGTCCGTGTTTTTTGAATTCATCGACAATGCCCAGTGTCAGGGGGACTTCCGGACCGACCACGGTCAGATCAATGTGGTGTTTTTCCGCAAAATTGGCCAGTCCTTTGATATCGTCGGCTTTTATATTAACCGAATTGGCGAATAAGCTGATTCCTGCATTACCGGGGGCGGCGTATATTTTGCTTACCAGTTTGGATTGTTTTAGTTTCCAGTAGAGAGTGTTTTCTCGCCGGCCTGCACAAGCAAACAGTATCTTCATCATTGTTATTTATTCCTCAAAAATT
>QNAH01000171.1 GCA_003641425.1 Candidatus Zixiibacteriota bacterium | reverse complement strand
CGAAGATAAATATTTCCTTTATGGTGTACTTGATCTGACGCCTGTTATATGTGAATGAAGATTGGAATCGGGGGGGGATGTTTTTCGATCCCTGTATTTCTACCACTCACCTTCCTTTATCAAACGGTCGATTACTTTGGCGACAAACTCGGCTTTCACCTTACCGCCGGTGATGTCGATAGCGCCAAGCAACTTGCCTTCAGGGCCGAGCATCTCGATATACACATTCCTGACCTCATCGGTTTTATGATAGACCGGTTTGACATACTCGGTACCGCTTCGATCCCGGTCGCCCCACGGCGAACGATCATCAGCACTCGGCGTATCCTGCCGCTCCAGACGGTTCCATTCGATCAGACGGAGATCGGTCCCCGGCCCGATTATAATATCGCTCCGCTTGCTCGCACTCGGTTTAATCCTGATAGTGCCCTCTCCGACCGGCCCGTCGGCGACATTGTGCCCAAGCGATGACAGTTCGCGACCGACCTCTTCAAGATAAGCCAGGTAATAATCCTCGTTGGCCAGTTCCGAGGCGAACTCTTTTTTAAACTGCCTCACCGCCGCACTCGAATCGGCCGCCTGTGATTCAATACCGAGATTGATCAGCCAGACCTGGATCTCCCTCGCCTCCGGGGCCACCATCGAATGCTTGACATTGGGCTTACTGCATCCCACGATAAGGATTACGATACCGACCGGCATCAAAAGGATTGCACCGGCCGCCATTTTTAAGCCATGCAATTTTGACATGAATCTATCCCCCTGAGTATTTTAAATTCTGCTCGAAAAAACGATCGAAAATGACCTTGAACCGGATTGTCATCCCCGGCTCATAGACCCTTTACCCCGACATAAATGGAATACGAAGGTATGACAGGTGCTGATAATAATTTTCGTCGGTTACATTATCGCCGTTGATGACAAGGCTGACATCGCCGCGCTTGAACCCGTCGGCGCACACACCCTGCGCCAATGCCGCCCCGGCCGAAAGGATGGTCAATGTCAAAATGATACCTGTAAAAAGTGTTATATGGCGGGAAGGATACTTCCCGCCATATAAAGCAGCTTCAGCCGTTACATTATAATAACCAGTTTACCAATCTGACTGCCGAATTCAGATTCCACCGACCAGTAATATATTCCCGAAACGATCGCCTGGGTATTGCGGGTTATCAAGTCCCAGCGCTCCTCCATCGAACGCGGAGAGTCCTTCGGATAATCATGCTGGATTTCGCGGATCAGGTCACCGTCGAGACTGAATATCCGTATCGTGCACTTATGCGGCAGGTTGATGAAATGGATCGCACGGGTTCGCTCATCGGTAAGCCCCACCTGCGGGATCAGGGTCCCCCCGAAGGTCGAATCGATATAATCCCGCCCTTCGAATCCGCCCGCGTAATATCCGCCGTCTACGCGGTACGGATTGGGATAGACAATTACATTTAATCCCTCGCTCTCCGCCAGGCTATTCTGGTTCTGGGCATATTCGGCGACATAATTTTTGTTCGGCGGCGTCTCCAGCGAGGCCAGCCCGCTGGTGGGAGAACCATAATCGAATGCGGTCACCGAGACATAATACAGGCGCGACGGCAATAAATTTTTGATGATATATTCATATTCATAATATTTGAACAGGCCGTCGTCGGTCAACTCTTCCGGGTAATAAACCCGGGCCGTATCAAGGTTGAGAGTGGTCGGAGGCGGCTCATCGGGATAAACCTTGTGAATACCGTCGGGATCAGACAGGTCATCGGCGTTCCAATCCTGTTTGGCGAAGTAAAAGACCGAATCACCCCAGAAGAAATTGTGGTCGATATCATAAATATTGGGATCGAAACCGTTGCCGTAAAGCTGTTGCAGGGAGTCAAGACTGTACGG
Organism: Candidatus Zixiibacteriota bacterium; assembly: GCA_003641425.1. Lineage (GTDB taxonomy): Bacteria > Zixibacteria > MSB-5A5 > GN15 > PGXB01 > PGXB01. The sequence goes on along the minus strand of QNAH01000171.1, from coordinate 4,398 downwards.
CGGTTCCTTTAATTCCCAGAAATTGCGTCGGCCGTTCCAGATGTACCTGTTGTAATCTTCGATATCGTACGAAGCAATAACATAAAAATCACTTGCCATCGGCGAAAGTGACATATAAACTCGGTATCCCTCGAAATCGACAATATTGCTGAAAACATCTTTTTCGGTCTCGGAATGAAAACCGTTCCAGCGTACACGAAGTTCTCCCTGGTTGAACTCGTCGATCCTCGGATAAATCCTGCTTCGGAGCGTGTCGCCGTACTCATCGAGAACCCACATCTCGGGCGCCGGGGGGGGCGCGGCTCCGCGGAAATCGGGCACGCGGTCACCTTCGTAATAAATTGTGTCAGCCTCGAGATATACGACGATGGTATCGACTACCAGCGGGTCAAAACTTACCGTATCGAAAGCAAAGGTCGAGTCATATCCGCAGATACGGTACTTGCCGTAATAACCGTCACCGTCGGTATCCACACCGGGATTGTCGTAGATCCATGAGGCCCACATGGAATTGATTCCCAGGTCCTCGAAATTCAACTGATTATAGAATGGATACGGATCGTTGGCATCGAAAAGATTTTCGAATGCATTGCAGTCGGTATGGAAATTCTCTCCGCCGATATAGGCGAAGCTCATAGGAAGGACCTCGCCCGGATCGATATCAAACGGCCCGCATGAAAGAAGATAGCGGGTATCAAAACCATCGGCGAAATTATAAGCCTGCTCGTCACGCGGCAGCCATCCATCGGCAGTATGGTCAAGAGCGCAGAAAAGCTGGTCATAATCGAATTCCGCATGGCGCATGATATAATATTTGTTTCTGTCACCCTCGGGTGTCCCCAGAAATCCTCCAAAATCACGGAACGGATCATCCGGCGTCCCGGCCTTGCGGGGGCCGAAATCCATAGGGGCGGCCCCGTTCGAAATCCACCAATTAAAAGCGTAATTCAGCGAATCGGAGGGCGTTCGGATGACGCGTATTCCGGTCAAACCGGTAACCGAGTTGGTCGAATAGGGGCAGGGAGAATCCATGTCACGGCCGTCATTGTCGGCGATATAGGCGATATTGATGGTATCAACGAAACCGCAACCCTGCGGCGAGGGAATGACCCGCTTGAATCCACATATATCATCATCGTAACCTTTACCGTTTTCACCAATCATCACATCACCATCGACATAGAAGCCCATGTAAACACCCTCGAGCGTCTTATTGCTTATATTTTTTATGGAATAGTCAAATAAGATGAAATCTTCGGCATAGGAATAACTCCAGGCATAGCTTCTCTGGGTCACTTCGATACCGAGCGGGATATGCGGCCGTCCATCCCAGTTGTCGATCACGACATGTTGGGGGTTGGTGACGGTATCGGTGTACATGGCAATAAAATCCTGTTCCGATACGGCCTCGGGATCCTTGTTGAGCAGTGACCGGTATATTATCTCGCCCCGGGGCGCCGGATCGGGCCAGAGTTCCTTGGTATTGCGCCAGCCGTCCGCTCCAACCGACACAAGCGTGTCACGGCCGATCACGGCTCCTATCCAGAATGCGCCGGCAAACAGATAACTTTGCTGGCCGGGGTAAGGATAAGTACATGAGGGAGCATCGCCGCCCATAGGATCGCCGGCCCCCGCGATAAAACCCTTTCCAAAATGACCTTGATTGGAAACGGTCATGGCGAGTTTACCGATCTTGTGCACCGCGACCGTAACATAAGGCTCACCAGCGGTAATTTTCCCCGTATTGCGGGATTGATCCGGTATTTCATATAAGGCGCGGCCGAATCCGGCAAGGGGGCAAATTGTAAGACATATTATAACGGTCAGGGTCTTTTGAAGTTTATTCATAACCTTATCACATATATTTGGGGTAATAATTTTCTATAATACAGACATTTCTTTTCCCAAAATGTTTAATCTGTGTCCGATTCTTTATCAATTATATAATTTAACGCATTTCCGTCACAAAGGCAAGCCCCTAAAGGTATCGACCCGGTTTTTTGACATTTTGCCAAAAAACCGGGCGGTACCGGAATCAGGGACTTTATTTTGGTATCTACTGCTCTAATATCCTTGATATTAACTCCTTATCGTCCTCCAGAAGCCCGGCATCGACCAGCCGGGGAACAAGCGTCCGCCACGATTCGTCCCTTTCGAAAACATCTTTGAAAATCGGCAACGAGTTTTCTATCTCACCGACCGAAACCAGCGTAGCCGCATACCAGAACATAATCTCCGGGTTGTCCGGAACCATCTGCGATGCCTTCATATATTCGTCTTTGGCCTTTTCGAAATCGCCCTCGGTGATATAAATGTCGCCCCGGTCCATGTGCTCATAGGCTCTCGATATATTTAACAACCGCCGGAGTTCTTTGAGCGGTTCCGGGGAGTCATCGACCCGGATATCGATCAGCCTGTCTTTCCATGACATTCCGGTCGGATCGCCGGAAACGACCACCATCGCCGCCGACTGCTTGCCGCGGATATCGCCGCCCTCGTTCTGAGCCGCTTCAAGCGCGCCCATCATCCTGTCGGCCAGATCGCCCTCGGTATCTTCGAATGCCCTGGCCATGGCCGGCCAGACCGTATTTTTTAGCATCAGGTTGGCCTGCACCGAATAATTTTTGCCGATCTGATGACCCGCTTCGGCGATACACTTACTTCCGGTATGCGCCGCAATGACGCCGTTCTTATCAATCATGGCCACCTGCCTGACAGCGTTATCGGGATCGCTGGCCAGCAAACCCTCCAGCGCCTGTTTGGCCGTTTTGCCGTTGCGCATCATCGTCAAACCCAGCGGTCCGTAGGAAATCTCGGTCAGTGACTGCGTCGCCACCGCCCCGATTCCCGGTTCCAGCCAGATAACATCGGCCACCTTGAACCAGTGTGACTGCACTGCCGCCCCGAATTGCCCGGTGGTCGAATCATAACATACAATCGAATATGTATGCGCCGGACGGATAGGGATTGCATGATCTTCTCCGGCCGTCAATGTAACGGTCATAAGCATCAATGCGATAGACAAAATAAATAAACGTCTCATATTCAACCTCACTTATTAAAGCCGATCATCGTTTACTCGGGATATCGCCGGTTCTCAGCATGTATTCCACATATTCTCCGACCGTCATCCTCGGGCGGTACAATTCCTCCCAGGCATCATCGCTTTCAGGCTGTTCGGCATGATCCCGGCAAAATTGAAACAGCCGTAAAAGGGTTTTCATCTGCTGGTTGAAAAGACCGGCGGCCCTTAAAACCAAAAGCGGAATATGCGTGATCTTCAGTTCCGGCCGGTACGCATTTATAAATAATTTTGCAGCCTCGTCGAAGGTCATCGGAACAGTTCCCTGGGCATTGAATGTCCGGTCGGTCAAACCCTTGCGGAATGCCTCGGCAACCATCCGCCCGTAATCATCGCCCGAAATCCAGTAAGTCGGGTGCGGCGGTTTACCCATTATGGCCAGTTTTTTGCCCTGAATAAAAAGCGGCAGCGATTCGAAAAACCATGTCGGGCGAAAAATTAAATAAGGATGCCCGGAGCCTTTGATAAGTTCTTCGGCCTCATATTTCTGGTCGGCGTCGAGCCACCATCCGCCGGTCGGCTTCACTCCCATGGCGCTCAGCTTGGAAATGATTATATTATCGCGGTCGGAAAGCGCTTCAATCACGTTTTTTGTCCCGTCAAGCTCGGGGCGGAATTCGGCCTTGTGCCGCTCGGTGGCAAGACTCAGATAAACAATATCGGCTCCGGCGGCGGCCTCGCGAATCGACTCGACATCCCGAAGATCACCGGCTACGATTTCGGTCTCCGAAGGCAGTAACCCGGCCGCTTTTGACGTATCCCGGGCCATCACCCGAACCGGGAATTCCTCTTTGACCAGCCGCCGGACAACCGGCCGCCCGAGCATCCCGTGGCCGCCTATCACAAGTATTTTTTTCATATTTCAATCCCTCCATGATAAGGATATTTACAATCTATACGGGGCGACGACTTTAAAACAAGTGAGAAATGGAATATCACAATTATCTTATAAATTTGTGATTGAAGAAATATTCGGCTCGATTTATTTTGAATTATCGTCGTATGAAATTTATCAATAAATAAAATACCTAAATAAGGAGACCACCATGTTTACCACTATCCAGCATTTTGTCGATCACTGGAATGGGACCTCCGACGGAACCAGAAGAGTTCTCAATGCCCTGACCCAGGAATCATTAGACGAGGCGGTCGGCGAGGGACACCGCAATCTCAAACGCATAGCCTGGCACATTGTCACGACCATTCCGGAAATGGCCAAGCGCACAGGGCTTAAACTCGACGGCCCCAAATTTGATGCCCCCATGCCGGAGACAATTGAAGAAATTCGTGAAGGATATGATTCGGTAGCCGGCTCT
>QNAH01000170.1 GCA_003641425.1 Candidatus Zixiibacteriota bacterium | reverse complement strand
TTCGCCTCACTGCCCGGTGTCCCGCGCGAAATGGAAATTATTACCGATGAAGAACTGATTCCCTATCTTCAGGCGCATCTTGTCATGCCGGGACATATCAAAATTCATAAGCTTAAGACGACCGGTATCTTCGAGTCTGCCCTGGCAGAAAAAATCGCCCCGTTTATAAAATTGCCGGAGCATGTGCGGCTGGCCTATCTGCCGTCGTTCAGCGGTGTCGATCTGAGAATTATCGCCCCGGGCGGTACAAAAGAAGCCGCCGAAAAATCTGCCGGAAATGCCATAAAACAACTCCGTGAATTAGCCGGTAAATATATCTACGGTGAAAATGAAGACACTCTCGAGGGCGTTGTCGGGAAACTGCTGACCGAACGCAACCAGACCGTGGCCACCGCTGAATCATGTACCGCCGGCCTGCTTGCCGGAAAAATCACCGATATCCCCGGATCATCGAATTATTTCTGCCAGGGTGTCGTGACATATTCCAATCAGTCGAAAATCGACCTGCTCGGTGTCCCGAAAGATATAATAGAAAAACACGGCGCCGTCTCGGCCGAGACCGCCGAGGCTATGGCGGCCGGAATTAAAGAAAAAGCCGACGCCGATTACGGCGTGGCCGTCACCGGAATCGCCGGGCCCGACGGGGGAACCGACGAAAAACCGGTGGGGACGGTCTTCATCGCCGTCGCTTCATCCAATGGTGTCGTTTCGGCAAAACATTCCTTTTCGAAAGATCGTAAATCAAACCGCGGACGGTCGGTTTATGCCGCCCTGGAAATGCTTCGCAGGGCCATTCTGGAGATCAAATGATGCGCTTGTTTATCGCGATGCCGCTTCCGGGTAAAATCGAAGAATTGCTGGCCGAGATTATCTTCACTCTCAAACAAAACCGGGCCAAAGTCAAATGGGTCGCCCCGAAAAATATCCACCTGACATTGAAATTTCTCGGCGATACCGATGAGGGAAAAGTCCCCGAAATAAATAATGTGATCGAAAAGGTCGGCTCAGGATACAAAACAATTATCAGTGAAATCAACTGCCTGGGGGCGTTTCCGAATGTGCGCCGGCCCCGGGTAATATGGGCCGGACTCACAGGGGGTGTCGATATACTCGCCGAAATCGCCGGTAAAATCGAAGACGAACTGGAAAAGATAGGTTTCGAAAAAGAAAATCGGCCGTTCAAAAGTCACCTGACGCTGGGGCGGGTCAAAGACAATTTCGGAATCGCCGATCTTACCGATGCGGTCGAAAAATATGATTTTACTCCTGAGGAGGTTATTTTTAACAGAATTGTCCTTTTCAAATCGACATTAACCCGCCAGGGCCCGATTTATGAGCGTCTTTTCGAAACCGAACTGCAAAAATAGCAGCACCTTCAAAAATTTATCGAATTTATTGAATTTTTACTGACAGCATTTGACAGTGTCACACAGTATATATTTATTGAACAGAGCGGCAATAAATGCGGCAAATGTGATAGTAATTGGAGTCAAAAATGTGATATTGATAATACCAAGATTTTATAATTGAAAAAAGGGAGTTATAGATTTGGCAAAAAAGAGTTCTAATAAAAGCGAGGTGAAAATGGCGGTTGGAACACCTGACCGAAAAAAAGCGCTCGAAAGCGCGCTTCATCAGATCGAGAAATCATTCGGCAAGGGATCGATCATGCGGCTGGGCGATGAGGTCGCGGTTGAAATGGATGTTATCCCGACCGGCTCACTGGGGCTGGATTATGCCCTCGGGGTCGGCGGTGTGCCGCGCGGACGGGTAGCCGAGATATACGGACCGGAAAGCTCCGGTAAAACCACCCTGGCATTGCATTTTATCGCCGAGGCCCAGAAACGCGGCGGGATCGCCGCCTTTATCGATGCCGAGCATGCTTTTGACGCCAAATATGCCAAAGCGTTGGGTGTCGATGTCGATAATCTGCTGATTTCACAACCCGACACCGGCGAGCAGGCGCTCGATATTACTGAAACCCTGGTCCGCTCAGGCGCTATCGATATAATCGTCATCGACTCGGTCGCGGCGCTGGTGCCGCGGGCGGAGATTGAGGGCGAGATGGGTGATGCTCACATGGGTCTGCAGGCGCGGTTGATGTCGCAGGCGCTTCGAAAACTCACCGCAGTAATCTCCAAATCCAAAACAGCCGTTGTCTTTATCAATCAGATCAGGATGAAAATCGGTGTCATGTTCGGCAACCCGGAAACCACCACCGGCGGCAATGCCCTCAAATTCTATTCGACCATCCGTCTGGATATCCGCAAAATCGCGACCATTAAAGAGAACCAGGAAGTCGTCGGAAGCCGCACCCGGGTGCGGGTAGTCAAAAACAAAGTCGCTCCGCCGTTCCGCGAAACCGAATTCGATATTACCTATGGTCTCGGTATTTCCCATACCGGTGAACTGCTTGACATCGCCGCTAAGTATGACGTGGTCGAAAAATCGGGTGCATGGTACAGTTATCAGACCGATCGGCTGGGGCAGGGACGCGAGGCGGCCAAGCGATTCCTTGAAGAGAACAAAGATATCTATCAGGCGATCGATATTGCCGTCCGCGAGAAACTGGGCATGACCCCCCAGGCGGAAAGAGCTTCCGAAAAACCGGCCGAGGAAGTCGAAGCCGAATAGAAGAAGATATTATATGACATGTTTATAGCGGCAGGTACATAACCTGTCGCTTTTTTTATCTCATCCCTCCAATTTTATATTGTGAATGAGCATAAATAGTTATAAGATTAAAAGGAATTGCTATATTTCTATGAATGACTTATGAAACAATATGAAGCAGTCCTAAAGGTAATGGAAAAAAATGGTGGCTTTGCAACACTTGGCTTCCTTTATGACCATGTATTTAAGATAAAGGAGTGCGAATGGAAAACCAAAACCCCCTTTGCAAGCATTAGAAGAATTGTACAGGATGACAGATACTTTTTTAAAATAAAACCGGGATTATGGGCATTAAAGGCTTACAAGAATAGGTTGCCCGAAGATGTATTAATAGGTGGTAATGTCAAAAAGAAAGAAGGTGACAAATATCAACATACGTATTATCAGGGGTTGGTGGTTGAAATCGGCAATCTGATGGATTTTAGAACTTATGTTCCGCGTCAGGATATAAATAAACCATATTTAGGCAGAAAACTTGGTCATATAACTTCCATTGAAAAGATTTATAAATTCAGTTTTGAAAGATTTGTTAGAAAGGCGGAGACTGTTGATATCAGCTGGTTCAATGAGAGAAATATGCCGGCCGCATTTTTTGAAGTAGATTACACAACAGACTTTACTCGTTCACTGGTGAAATTTACCGAATTACGGGATTTTAATACTGACTTTACAATTATATCGCATCAGAAGAGAAAGCGGGACTTTTTATCGAAACTTAATTTGAGTGCATTTATCACCGTAAAATCAAGGGTCAAATTCATAGATTATGAAACCTTGGCTGATTGGCATAGAAAAACCTTTGAAATGCACAGCATAAAAGCCGGAATCGTTGGCCAATTCTGGAATAAATCCTTATAGAGAAAGCACCTCTGGACATCTGCCGTTTTGAAATTCCATTCCGCCAATTAAACCCAACCACCTTAATTCTCCCTCGGCGCAAAATCGCTATTATTTCGGTGATAAATTGATATCCGGCCCTATTAATGAGAGCAGTATATTTTTTGGGAGATTATTAGTACGTCGGGTTCCGAAAGAATAAGCGTCACGAATGAACGAGCAACCCGACAATTGCCAATTACACTCTCCAATATAAGGTCAAAACCTGTCATGAGATTTAGCGATAAATGTGACCCGACACAACACTTAACTGATTTATTAACAGGGAGTTGTGAAATAAGGCTACAAAAAAATGGGGGTAACGAACCCAATTCCGCCTAATATATAGAGATACAAGTTATTATGGGGATTTTACTGGATTAGATATTCACCAGCCCCGATGGCCCCATCAGTTCGGCGAAGTCGCGAAGCATCTTCTGATCGTACTCATCTTCGAGTGTAAACATGGTCTTAAGAGCCGGGAATGTATCTTTCGCCTTCTGATATACCCGCTCGGTCGTCATGGCATCGAAAGTATCAACAATCGCCACTATCCGGCTGGATTCATGCATCTCGCTCAAGTTGAGACCGTTGGGATAGCCGGAACGGTTGCCGCGCTCGTGATGCTGTAAAACCGGATAATAGGCGGTGGCCTCGATCAGGTCCGTTCCCGACAGAATCTCGACTCCCCATTTGGGATGCTTTTTCATCAGCTCGAATTCCATCGCGGTCAGCGACGAGCGCTTGTTGAGAATGCGGTCGGAGATCTTCGACTTTCCGATATCATGAAGAAGCGCGCCGATACCCAGTTCATGCAGGAATTCTTCATCATTAAATCCAGACTGCTGAGCGAGGGCGACGGCAAAGGTGCAGACATTGACAGAGTGGGTGTAGGTGTAATAATCGAATGAGCTGATTTTTACCAGATTGTGAAAGGCCGCCTGACCTTTGAGAATAAAACTGACCGTGTTGGCAACCATGTTCTTGGAGCGTTTTATATTGTCGCCATAGGTTGGATTCTCGAGAACATCCTTCATCAATGTTTTCGATGTCTCATACAGAATGCCGGCCTTTTTGGGTTCCGGAATCTGGCGATCGACCAGTATCTTGTCGAGATTCTGCTCGATATATTTCTGATACTGATGGCGGTACTGCTGCGAAACGTAAAGCCGGGTCACCTTGTTTTCCAGAAGTTTTGTGCGGGTCTTTTCGGTGAAGGGGAGATCGGCCGAGCGATACAGGATCATCTCGTTGCCGATTTTGATATACAGATCGAAACTGAGAACAGTGTCGATCCGCAAAGACTCGAGATAAATCGGCATATATTTGGTGCCGATATTGGGTCGAATTAAATTTACTGCCATATATTAACCGTAAAAGACCAAATTCAATAGTCTTTTTATCGGCTAATTAGGGAAAATACTTAAAAAATCCCCCGGGTGAAGAACCCGGGGGAACCTATAGGAGGGAGAAAAAACCTGATCTTTATCAGGTGCTATAATTCTTGATCATGGTGAGAACAGAATTGAGGGAGGTAGTTATATTCGATAAAACCTTCGAATATCTCTTCAATAATTCACTGTATTGCCACCGCATTTTGAAAGCATCAGTCGGAAAATCGAAAATGTCGAGCAATACCCGTTTATATATCTCATCGATATATCTTATTACGTAATAAGCGAATTCCGGTATATTGTTATCATCTACCTCGCCCCGGGCCAGCCTCTCGCGGTATATTTCAACCTTCTCCAGGATTACGGTTCCAAAACACCATGGGGTCATGACAACCCCGAAATTGGTTCCATCGGTGTAAAAACTCCGCGCCGATTTCTGAGCGATCTGGATAATTATCTTCCTGGCCCGCAGATATGAGAGGGTTTCCACGTGATTCTTGGGTGTCTTCGATATTTTGGAATCAATATCCTCCAGTTCCTGTTTGCATTTCATATAAACATTTGATAAAAACTGATAGTAATCATCAAAATAGACTTTTACATTCTCTGACAGAGTATTGATATAATATCCATCATGATCCCTGCGAACCTTCGGCTCATTCGCGTTTTCAAACTTTTCTACTGTGAAACCGCGCTTGAACTTGTTATCCAGCATGCAAAACTCCTTTTTCTTTCGCTTTCTACAGATGCATTGAGCAAAGAGTGTGCCTTTAGCGGGATCAAGTCCCGCGATACGGATCAACCCCGGTTATTTTATTGAAAGGCAACAAATTGGAGCTATTATAATGGGATTTTGACAATACCGGCCAATTTATAACAGTACCATGCAAGCCAACGCATATTTATATAAAAAGGCAGTAATTATGAAGAGGTTTTCACATTGTTGAATTACCCCGCAACGGAGTTTGGCGAGCCCGTTATTACCGGATAATCAAAAAGCCCAAAATATATCCGAATTGATGATTGGTCCAGATACAATATTACCCTGTAATGAGTTAATTATTGATGATTTCTGTCGATAAAAAAACTGACTATCGAAACACCAATTCTGGTTTGTAAACATTGATTATTACCCGTTAATGGGAGGAAGATCAAATGCCAACTCCGAGAAAGAAAACCACAACTTGGAAGGCCGCTCCGAAAAAGAGAACGGTTAAAAAAGCGACACCGAAGAAGCGCACCGTGAAAAAGGCCGCCCCGAAAAAGAGAACGGTTAAAAAAGCGACACCGAAGAAGCGCACCGTGAAAAAGGCCGCCCCGAAAAAGAGAACGGTTAAAAAAGCGACACC
>QNAH01000169.1 GCA_003641425.1 Candidatus Zixiibacteriota bacterium | reverse complement strand
TACCCGCTGTGCCGAGGGAACCAGCGACAGCTATTACACAATCAAGAATGGGACCTCACTCTCCACACCACTTATCGGCGGTGCCTGCGCCCTGCTGTTATCGGCCAATCCGTCCCTGACACCGTTTCAACTGCGACAGTCTATTATCGAAACGGCCGACAACGCCGACACGCCGGACAACACATACGGCTGGGGTATTCCCAATATTCTGGATGCTTTCAACTGGGGAGCCAATTTTACGGCCGATACGACGATCGGATGGGAAACGCTTGAAGTCGATTTCCAGGACAGCTCCAGTGTCGCGGTGAGTTCGTGGAAATGGTATTTTGGTGATGGTGATTCCTCGGATGTTCAGAACCCGACTCATACATACAATTCCGCAGGGAGTTATGATGTCACCCTCATTACTGAATCGACTGAGGGCACTTTAATGCGGCTTAAGGAAGGCTTTATTACAATTCTGGCGGATACCCTGTCATTTGCAGCGACCAGTGCAGTGGTGGGCGATACGGCGGTCATGTCGGTAAACCTGACCAACACCCAGGAACTGGAAAATATAATTATCCCGATCAACTACGGGGTGCATCCTGATTTCCGCCTGGTTAAATTTGAATTGGGAAGCAGGACATCGACATTCGATAGTATCGATGAGCTTTTCCACGATACGCTCACCGGCGAGATTGTAATCGAATTAAAGGCAGATATTCTGTCAAAAGCTTCTCCCCTGCAACCGGGAGCCGGTGAAATAGCACAGTTGTATTTCGAAGCCGCGCTCGATCCCGTTTTGGGCGGCTCGATGGAAGTCGATACCGGGGTGATCAGCGGTTATGATTTTGCCCTGTCCAATTCATTTGTCAGCTACGCCCCTTATGTCTTTTCTGGCGAGGTGATGATTGATATGAATCTTCGGGGCGACGCCGATAATTCGGGCAATTACAATATCCTGGATATTTCATATATAGTTAATTATCTATATCGGGGCGGTCCGGAGCCGATCAATCTTCGAGCCGCTGATGCCGATTCCAGTGGTGCGATAAATATACTTGATGTTACGTATTTAATCAATTATCTCTATCGGGGCGGCCCGCCGCCCGCAGAGTAACTTGCAAGATAAAAAGCTCCATCGACCGATGGGGCTTTTTAAATTCGTTACAGAATAATCTTAAATCGTGAATTTGCCGTCTTTGTAAAAAACTTTACCGTCGGCCTCGATCTCACCGCCCTTCTTAAGATCACAGACCATATCCCAGTGAATACCGGAACGGTTGGTGCCGCCCGTTTCAGGGTATGCCGCACCTACGGCGAGATGGCAGGTACCGCCGATTTTCTCGTCGAAAAGGGTATTGCGGGTAAATTGTTTGATTTCATAATTGGTGCCGATGGCAAATTCGCCCAAACGCCGCGAGCCTTCGTCGGTGTCGAGCATCGCCAGCAGAAATTCTTCATTTTTCTGAGCTTTGGCATCGACCACTTTGCCATCCTTGAAGGTGAGCATAACACCATCTGCCTCACGTCCGGCAAGAAAGGCCGGGAAGGAGTATTTAATGGTTCCGTTGACAGCATCCTCGATTGGCGAGGTAAAAATTTCGCCATCGGGGAAATTCTCTTTGCCGCAGCAATTGATCCACTTGCGTCCTTTAACGCCGACGGTTAGATCGGTTCCCTCGGCACGAAGGTGAATCTGCTCGGCCTGATTGAGGATATTGACCAGGCGCTGCTGTTCTTTTTCGACACCTTTCCAGTAATCGACCGGGTCGTCATCATAAAGGTGTCCGGCCCGGTACACGAACTCTTCGTAGTCGGCCAGCGACATCTCGGCGTCCTGCGCATGAGCCTCGGTCGGATATTGCGTTCCCGACCAGTGCAAGGCGCCGCTGGCGGCGCGCTCGAAAAATCTATTCATCAGCCCTTCATTGGCCTTATTGAACATCTGCTGGCGTTTGGGATCGACACCGCTCAGGTGCTTGGTATTGGTGGTGGCCCAGATTCCAAGAAAGGCATCTATTTTATCAGTTTCAAGCTCTCTAATGGGGGAAATATATTTCAGTTGTTCGTCGGTGGCATTTTTGTAGAAATGTTCGTCAAGTTCGATCAGGCGAATATCGGTGAAAATGTTGGCGCCTATTTTGAGGGCCTCTTCGTACACCGCTTTGACCAGCGGGGCCGCCACCGGTTCGGCTTTTATCTTGAATAATTGACCCGGTTTAATATCCAGCGAATAGTGGACAATCACTTTTGCCAGATTTTTCACTCTATTGTCCATCACATCTCCTTATAGTATTTTTATTATTTTATCCTCAAGCTGTGACCATTTCATTTTTTAATCATTATATCCGCGGTATTACGAATTCAACAAAGAATACCAGAGATACAATGTATACAATGATCTGAAAGGCGCAAATGGTTTTGCCAATTTTTTCACTTTTTCATGATCCGGCAAATTTTTTAGCTTGTACCAATTTTTTACCGCCCGGTGCAAACCGGAATCGCCCAGGGGCAAGCAATTAAGCTGACCGGCACCTCTCATGAGAATGTAATTGGCCGACCAGATTCCGATACCCCGGACGGTCAGGAGCTTTTCGAGGGCATTTTCGTAATTTTCCCCAGCCAGCAATTCGAGATTTAATTCCCCATTTGTGACAGATTTTGACAGCCCCAGCAGATATTCCGCCTTACGGGTGGAGAATTGAAGGCGGCGCAGTTGTCCCACTGTCACCTTTTTGAATTTAACCGGTTCCGGGAACAGCGCATATTTGCGGTTGTCGATACTGATGGTGCGACCGTACTTTTCGGTGATTCTTTTTTTAAGCGTATATGCGAAATTGAGGTTAACCTGCTGACCCATAATGGCCCATGCGGCTGATTCGTAAACAGTGGGAGTCAGGATCGGTTTTAATCCCCGGAAGGTATCGGTGACTTTTTTGACGGTATGGGAATTAGATGCCTGTTTGTAAAACGGCTCCAGATCAAGATCGGCCGAAACGATTCGCCGGGAAAGATCGAGAATTGTTTTACGCCGAACGTTCCCCCCTTCCGGCATCGACCACTGGACCCGGCCGGCAGGGTTTTCAACATTTCCTGAGACGGTGATGGTCAGTAGAACCGGGACATTGTCGATTTTTATTATTCTCCGGAATTTGCCTTCACGGCAATCGTTTTCGGATTCAAAGCGGCAGGCGGTTGCGAAGCGGAGGGATAATTTCATGTCGAAAGGAGGTACTATTTTTATTTTTGCGTGGGGCATCGAGCAGGCTCTTTCGGTTTCATTTCAAAATATCGAGTAAGTCATCAAGGCGCTCTATCATCAGGTCCGGCTTACTTATCTCAAGGTCGCCATCTCTTCCAAAAGGTGATTTGACGGCGATTATCGGGAGTGAAGCACGATGAGCGGCATAGACATCATTGGCCGTATCGCCGATAACGAGCGTATTCGATGTACTGCCTGACAATTTGTCCAGGAGTTGCAGAAAAACTTCGGGGTGCGGTTTGACATTTTTGACATCATCGGCACCGGCATAAAATTGAATTAAGTCGGTCCAGCCATATTTTTGCATAATTTTCTCAATATGTATTCTGATCTTTGTCGTCCCGATACTTAAATTATATCCTCTTGCTGATAACTCGCGAACCACTCTATCGGCGCCGTCGAGGGCTATGGCGGAGGCAACCATCGATTCTTTCGCCCGGAATTGAAAATGATCCCAGAATTCGGAGTAAGATTCTTTTGAAAATGAATCGAACATTTCTTTTAAGGGGTAGCCGATAAATTTTTTTATCTCGTCACCGGTTCTTTCTTTATCACCGATGGCTCTGAGACCGAAATTGGTGGCTTCGATAACGCCCTCGGAGGAGTCAATCAGAGTTCCATCCAGATCAAAAATCAGGTTTTTTATGCTATCAAAGTTCATTTTGTGTGTCTTTCATTTCATACATGATACTCTAAAAAGGATGTTAAGATAGGAATACGGCCGGTTCATGTCAACGCTGATCCGTTCGACAGGAGATCGAAAACTGTTTCAAGCCTGAACAATTTAGTCGCACCGGTTTGCACACCGCGGTTACTATTTATTGTCCGGCAATAAGATACAACGGCACAAATGATGAATATCACATAATTTATACATATATTTTTTAAGCGATAATCTTCAGCCCCCTTAATATATTAACAATTAACAGGTTACAATTAGTACTACGGCTGATAATAAAAAGTGAAACTAAATCATTGGCATAAATGTTAAAAATGCAAGGAGATAGAGCGCCGCAACGGTTCTTATCTTGCTTGACAATAGTTTTAAATAAGATAGATTGCTGGATAATCTGAATTCGGAGGTCAATGGAATGAAAAGATTTTCGTTTTTAATAATATCACTGACTGCATTTATGCTGGGTTTAATCTGGGCGGTAGGATCAGGTGAGGCATATCAGGGAAAACGTGCAGGGGTGGAGAATTGGATTTTTGCCGACACGGTGAAGATTAATCTGGATGAGACGGCGCCCGCCGATGGGTCGGAAATTAAAACCGAGGATTCGCGCGAGACGCTGTACCGGGAGATCAAAAAGCTCAACAGTGTCGTTTATGATATTAAAAACCGTTACATGGAAGAAATCGAGACCAAAGAATTGATAGACGCGGGAATCGAGGGTATGTTGAAAAACCTGGACCGTTTTTCAGTCCTGATGGAAAAGCAATCTTATGACCGCTTGATGGAAAGTACTCATGGCAAGTATGAAGGTCTGGGGATGGAAATCGATTCTCGTGATGATTATATAATTGTCGTTACACCGATGGAGGGAACTCCGGCGTATCGGATGGGACTTCATCCCGGCGATCAGATCCGTGCCATCGACGGCCAGTCAACGTACAAAATGACAACGTCGGATGCCTCGAAGCTTATGCGAGGAACGGCCGGAACATCGGTCAACCTGACCATTATGCGCCAGGGACTGGCCAGCCCGATAGATTTTGAAATCGAGCGCGCTGTAATCGAACTAAAGTCGGTCAATTACTACGGTATTGTCGAGGGAACCAATATCGGTTATGTCCGTCTTTCGCGGTTTGCCGAAGAAACGACCAATGAACTTATCGATGCCATTTCCGAACTCAATGAGCAAAATATCGACGGCCTGGTTTTCGATCTCCGTTCAAACGGCGGCGGTCTGCTTCAGCAGGCGGTGCAGGTGGCGGGTCTGTTTCTCGAGGACGGCCGGTTGGTGGTTTATTCGCGCGGTCAGTACGCCGGCTCCGAAAAAAGGTACTATTCCGGAATGGAAGGCGCCACGACCAATCTTGATTCGACCCTGTATCCCGACAAACCACTGGTGATCCTGGTCGATGAGGGAACAGCTTCGGCATCGGAAATCGTATCCGGCGCGATTCAGGATTGGGATCGGGGTGTGATCATGGGACACCGTACCTACGGTAAGGGCCTGGTCCAGCAATTGTTCCCTATCGGCAACGGTGATGAACATCATCTTAAACTTACTACGGCGCGTTATTATGTGCCGTCCGGCCGCTGTATTCAGAAGCCGGAGGTAGAAAAGAAGGGCAATGTCCATGCCGGTGTGGCTGGAATGGATGATGAAAAGGCCGATTCGCTCAACACCGATTCGATGAAAATTTCCGACAAGGAAGTTTATTATACCAATGCCGGAAGAACGGTTTACGGCGGCGGCGGCATCCTTCCGGATATCGAGGTCGAGGAGAATCGGGTGTATAAGCCGATCGAGATCAATCTTGAAAGGGAAAGGCTGTTTTTCGATTTTGCCGTCAAATATGTTGCCGAACATCCCGAGGTGACTCGTGAGATCGAGATTACGGATGATATAGTGGATGAATTCAAGGCATATATAAAGGAGAAGGATTTTACCTACAAAACGGCGCTTGAGGTTTCGCTTGACGAGATGAAAGAAATCGTGGAAGAGGAAAACAAGGACGAGCTTTTCTCGGGAGCGCTGGATGAATTCAGCGGCCTTGTGGAAAAAGAAAAGGACGCCGACTTTGTGAAATCGCTCGATTATATCAAGCGGGCGATCAAGAGAGAGATTGTTTCGAAGATCGGCGGTCAGCGGGCAGTATACGAAGATGTGATTCTTAAAACCGATCCGGCGGTGCTTCAGGCTGTCAAATTGATGCAGGATAAAAACGAATATTCAAAGATACTCGAGAAAGGCCGCAATTACGGTCGGACTTCTCCCGAAGATGAATAAACATTCGAAATGGCAGATACAAAAAAACGCCCGATCGGGCTTTCAGGGTGTTGACAAAATAGTCAACGCCCTTTTTTTATTCTTGTCTTTATATTCTCAATGTACTATATGTTTTTTAAAGCTGATTTAGAATAATGGTGGATTG
>QNAH01000168.1 GCA_003641425.1 Candidatus Zixiibacteriota bacterium | reverse complement strand
TGCGAATGAAGAAGAGAGTGACCGGGTTCACGATTACCCTATAAAAAGGGACTTGAATTTATACATAAGCAGACCCGACATAAAAGACAAAATCGAATTCTGCATCCCCACAATCATTTTTACTACAACATCGGTGATGATTGGAATCAGGGATTCGTATATAGAGGGTGAATTGCGTACGGAGGTTGGTTTATTTATGACATTTATGGCGAAATATATGGCGGTTTTGCGTGGCGACGTAAGTTGCTGTGTTCCTATGTGTTACGGCAGAAAGGGTGCTATCCTCGTAAGTTATTGATTAACTTGAGGATGTAACTGTCGTGTATCCCGTTGGCGGGGATGGAGTTGTACAAAAATACATCAAAAAGTGAGAAAACGAACCCGATTTTTTTTGGATTCCTGCCTGACATGGGAATGACAATAAAAATTGAGAAAAAATCCCGTCAGGAAAAGTTCCCGGCGGCGCGGTTGAAAACAACCTGCAACACCGGCAGAAAAAAATATTTTACAATCCCAGCATTTTTATCTCGGCGTCGAAGCGTGACGGTTTCAATTTTATCAACCAGCCCTCGCCGTACGGGTCCTGAAGAGCCGATGATGGGTCATCGAGCACTTTCCGGTTGACATCGGTCACGGTCCCGGTCAGCGGCGAGAGGATGGTATGCGAGCGCATGTCGGCCGAGAAGATCTGGAGGTACTGCCCGCCCTGGCGGATCTCGTCGCCTTTGGCCGGAAGGTATATCGTCTGGATTCGTCCGATCATCTGGATGAAAGTTCCTTCGATACCGAGCATGACGGTCCCGTCCTCGAGAAGCATCATCCACGAATTATCGCCGATTGCCTTGATTCGATCGACTTTCTGCCTGTCGGCGGTTTCGCTTCCGGCGACATCGGCCGTCCCGCCTGCGAGGACCAGGTCGGAGGCGCGTTTGAGAACGCCAAGCAATTCCTTTTTGGAAAACGGTTTGGCGATATAATCAAAAGCGCCGAGCTGGGTCGCCTGCAGGGCGGTGTTGATGGTGGAATACCCGGTAATCATGATAACCGGAAGAATGGGACGTTCCTTTTTAACCATGGCCATCAGCTCCAAGCCGTCGATATCGGGCATCATCAGATCGGTCAGGATGATATCGATTTCAACCTCTTTCATTTTCTTCAGTGCTTCGTCCACCGAAAGGGCGGTATACACTGCGTAATTGTCTCTTTTAAGGAGTTTTATTATGCTGTCAAGAACGATTTGTTCATCATCGACGACTAAAACATTTACTTCCCTTGCCATATTACTGCTCCTCGGACATGTTCTGGTCGGTTTTCGCCTTGCCGGTTTTCGTAAACGCGGGCAGGATAATTTTGAATATCGCCCCGCCGCCTTCGGCCATATCGATTTCTATTGTACCTCGGTGACGTTCGATAATACCCCAGCTTACGGCCAGCCCCAGACCGTTGGTCCCCTTGGTCGAGAAAAACGGTTCGAACAGCTTGTCAATCAGGTTTTCCCGGGATACCAGGGCCGGTATCCTCGACCGATATGATGCATTTATCGTGACGCTGATCGTATTCGGTCACCAGTTTGATGGTTCCTTTTTCTTTCATCGCCTCGGCGGCGTTGAGCATCAGGTTCAGAATGACCTGCTGCATCTGGCCGGGATCGCTGCGGATGGTCGGGACCTCGCATTCAAGTCGTTTTTCGATATTGATATTGCGGAACTGCGGCAGTCTTTCCACCAGCATAATGGCCTGATTGACGACTTCATTGGGGCTGAGTGTTTCCAGCCGAGGTGCTTCCTGCCGGGCAAAATTGAGCAGATTGCGGACGATTTCGCGGCACCGCATCGTTTCACGGATAATTATCTTGAGGTCCTTGTGATGCTGGTCGTCGGCGGGGAAATCTTCGGCCATATCCTCGGCATAGGCGAGTATTCCGGTCAGGGGGTTGTTGATCTCATGGGCGACACCGGCGGCCAGTTTGCCTATGGCGGCCAGTTTGGTGGACTGCACCAGCTGATCGCGCAGGTCTTTTTCGGAGGTGACATCGCGGGCGATGGTGCAGGTTCCAATAATGGTCCCCTTGTAATCGGTCAGGGGAAAGCGGACGGTTTGGAAGTGATAATTATGATTGTCGATGGGGATCACCTCGTCGTATGTCCGGTGGCGTTTTTCAGCGAGAACCTCCTGATCATGTATTCTGATTGTCCGGGCCATATCGCGGGGGAGGATCTCGTTGGGTGTTTTTCCGATGAAATCATCGACTTTACGGTGAAAGGCCCGGGCGATGGCCGGGTTGACGATGACATAGCGTCCTTCCAGGTCCTTGATCGAGATCCAGTCGATAGCCGAATCGATAAAACTTCTGAACCGCTGTTCGGCGCTTTCAATTTCGCGGCGGAGTTTGACTTTTTCCGTTATTCGGTGCCAGATTCCGAGTATCGCCTCGATATTGCCATTGCGATCGCTGATCGGAGTGCGGGTCACTTCCCAGTATGCTTCCTCGGGTTGATTGGTCCGCCAGACCATGGTATGCGGTTTCCCGGTCTGAAGGACATCATCGAGAAGCGGCGCCGTCTCACGGCATTTGTCGGCCAGTTCGGTGTTGGAAAGAAGCTGATCGCAGGTCATGCCCAGCGCGATATCGGAAGAGAAGCCGGAAAATTCGCTCAGGCTGGCGTTGATCTTGATCGTTTTCTTATTGCGGTCGAGCACTACGAGGGGATCCGGGATAGTATCGAAGAGACTCTGGAGGAAATGCCGTTCTTTTTCGATTTTTTGCTCCAGGTCGGTTATTTCGCGAAGCTGTCTTCTCTGGTCCTCCTGGGCATTGACCAGGTCCCAGAAAATGTGCGCAAAAGTATGATCGATCAGGCGTGCCCCCGGCGGCATAACCTTGTAGATACTTTCAAGGACTGCGTCGTTGCCGGTCAGCTCGATAATCAGTTCGATATTGGGGGTCGAGGACAGGATGGCGTACATATCCGAACTGGTATTGAGGCCGCGGTCCCGTGCGAAGACCAGTCCCGGGGCATTAGAGTCGAGATCGACCACGCAACAGATGTCAATTGGCAGTTCTTTCAGGAATCCGCCGAGCGAAAGTTCGATGATCGCCCGACAGCCCTTGCCGCCGCCGATAATTACTGTTTTCATTGTTCTTCCCCGTCCAATAATATATGCATTATAAGGAGCAACAATCCCATATATAAATACTTACATTCCACCGAAATCTATGGCAAGCATTTTATGATAATCTTCAAGCAATTGATCCATATTTTCATAATATGCTTCGGGTTTAAATGTAAAATGCCGTAATATATTGCTCAGGTTTTCCGGTATATAGGGGTAGAGCTTTTTCAGGTTCATGATTCGGTATTCAAAAAACCCGGAGGCATCCTCCGGCCCCAGCGACGCCTTAATGGAATCGGGAACATCTTTGTCTTTAAAGACCGCCTTGAAAGTTGTAATGCCTTTTCCGACGGCGTAATTGATAATATTGCCGATACTCCAAACATCGTAGTCGGCAACATTCTGGTTGAGGTCGAAGTCGATCCATCGGAATCGGCCGGTTTCGGTCTCGATGATGATATGGTCGTTGCGGATATCGCCGTGGCAGGTTTTCTGCTGATGCAAAAAATTAATGGCCTCGATACTGCCGGTCAATTTTCTCAATATTCCGGGCAGGTCCTGTTCGAAATAATCGCGATGATTTTTTTTAATTTCAAAAAGGTACTGAAAAAGCGTCTCCCCCGGGATATAGTCAATGACCCTGATCATATTGCCGACGGCATCGGAGTGGGTTCGGCCCTGCATGAAACGTTCATCACCTTCCACAATTTCGAGAACACGGGCCTCTTTTTCAGGAGATCGATAGCAATGAATCTTGAATATCCCTATATGAACATGAAAATCCTCATGAAATACCATCTTGAGTATTTTGTGTTTTCCGGTTTCAAGATCGAAGGCGTTGAAGACCCAGTATTTAGGCTGATCTCCGATACCGAACCGCGATTCGTAACCGTGGCCCCTGATCACAAAATCATGATTTTGCAGCCGGATCACATCACCACGGACAATACGCATCCATTCCGACGTATCGGTGATGAGCGAAAAACGTTCGGGCGGATTCCAGCCGGCTATGTCACTGATCCGGCGGGCCAGTTTTTTCTTATCATTCATCGGGAGCGCTTTCAGTTTTCAAGCCGTCATGTGTCGTAGATCAGCATTTTTTCAAGTGTTTGCAGGTAATAACAAAAAAAGATACTTAAAATCACTTCTTTTTCGCAAGTATTTTTGTCTTTGCAGTTTTCGGCGAGAACTGATTCGTCTGGGGATAGAGAGGCAAGATATAATGTCTGAAGGCAAATGTATGGGATCAATTGGGGAAATTTTTCAGTATTTTATCCTGCCTGCCGTCGGGGAGCATCCCGTTTGACGGCTCAATGCCGCTTTCTTCCATTTTATAGCGCACACAGTTTTCCCAGTCCCCATGGCAGTACAGCTCCACCCATTCCTCGCTTAAAAGGCCGCGGTCATGGTATTTCTTAACGGCGCAGAAGGGATAATACTTGCAATCCTCCATAAGTACTTTAAGCTTATGGTAGCCTTTGATCATATCTCCCCGTGCCGTGCTGTTGTATAAAAGAGTCGAAGGATGTTGAAGCGACAGGATTTTTTTGCCGCGTATGTAGTAGACTTTTCCAATCAGGTCATGGATATCCGGTTTTGAGAGGGAATCGGCGGTGTATTTCTCATATATATATTTGGTTGCAAAATAACCCAGGGTGACAATTGTCGAGGGGTCGATCATTTCAATTTCCCGGTCGAGATAGCCGCAACAGGCGGAAATCTGATTATTGCTGGGCCGCTTGGATTTGGGCAGAAAGCACTTTATCAGGTTGGTTATATAGATATCGTTTCGATCGATACCATTGACTTCGAAGATTTCATCAAGGACCTCTCCGGCGGGGCCGACAAAGATTTTGCCGGTGAGGTTTTCTTTTTCGCCCGGCGCCTGCGCGACTATCATCAGTTTCTTCGACGGGGTACCTTCACTGAAAGGCGTATTTATCCGAAACTGATGCAGACTGCACCGCGTACAGGTGCTAATCTCCTGATGTAAATCCTCGATTTGCATCGCCCCCTCATAGCTTAAGCGATAGCGATTAATGCCCAAAATATTCTGAAGATGTCTAAATGATTGAACCTTTGTTCTTCCAGCTATATTTATAATAATAATTTATTAAATATTTTTCAAGCATTTTCAGCATGATTTCAATTGGGGAAAAATTCTAATCAGTATGAGTGTTTTTACTTATTGTCAATTTAATCATAAATGTGTATTTTAGTTTATTATCCCCGGTATATTAGAACAAGCCATGATATTTGAATTAGTATTCTTCTCTCTGCATCAATGTGCCATTATTTTTTTCCAGACTAAGTCTTTATAAGGAGAGGTATTATATACGTCAGATTTTACCATTTATTCATAATCCTTTGTTTGTTTGTCGGTCCGGCTGTCCTTTTTTCATGTTCCGACAGCGGTACCGGGAATGACGAGGATGATACGCCGCCGTCAGTAATAAACGACCTTTTTGTTGTAGATTTTACTTCAAGCTTGGTCACATTGAGCTGGACCGCACCGGGCAATGACGGTATTCTGAACATGGTCGAGATGGCCTTCCGGGCGTATGATCCGTGACATGGATGCGCCACTCACGCCCTACCCGGTGAAATGCCGCTGGCGGTAAGGGTATATGACAGTGAACATAATTTATTGAAAGAAATAAAGCGGAAATGAATCATGAAAACGCTGATATTATGTCTGGGCAATGGTCTTTTGGGTGACGACGGAATCGGAATCCTGGCCGCCGGGGAGTTGAAAAACGAACTCGGCGGCCGGGCGGATATCATCGCCACCGGTCTTCATGGCGCGGCATTGCTTGATATCCCGCTGGGTCAACGGAAGGTGATTGTCATCGATGCCATTTATATGACCGGATTTCCGCCGGGATCGGTGATCGAACTCAATCTTGACGAGCTACGAACGGTAATGAGTCCGTCGCCGCATTATACCGGTCTGCCGGAATTAATATTGCTGGCTGAGCAAATGCAGCTTGACTTTCCGGAAGAAATTAAAATCTTTGCAGTTGAAGTGGATAATCCTTATACCGTGGGAAAAGAAATGAGTTCATCAGTCGTGAGATCTTTAGGAAAGCTGATACCATGTGTTAAGGCTTATGTTGACTGGTGGCGAAATGGAACCGGTTATGCATGAGCTGCGTGTTGCGACTGAAATAATGGAAATAGTCCGGCAGGAGATGATACGGCGGAAGCTCACCGGAATCAAAGAGGTCGGTGTTCGCCTGGGGGCGCTGTCCGGATTCGATGCCGA
>QNAH01000167.1 GCA_003641425.1 Candidatus Zixiibacteriota bacterium | reverse complement strand
TGCTGACAGAATTACAGGCTTGGTCATCGGCGGTCTGGGAGCGGGGGCAAAAGAAATCACCGGTATTGCAATTGGAGGACTCGGGGCCGGAGCCGAGAGGATCACTGGAGTAGCAATCGGCGGTTTCGGTGCGGGGGCTGATGAGATACAGGGCCTGGTAATAGGCGGTATCGGGGCCGGGGCGGACAAGATACGCGGCGTTGCAATCGGAGGTATCGGCGTCCAGGGAAAATATCTGAGCGGTCTGCAAATAGGCGGGCTTATTGTCAAAGGTGATATGCTGACAGGGGTTGAAATTGCACCGTACTGTCACGCTAAAGAAGATATGATCGGAATATCAATCGGACTATTGAATATTGCCGAGCATCTCAAGGGATTTCAGATCGGGGTCATCAATATCGCCAAAAACAATCCGGCGCCGTTTAAGGTATTGCCGCTGATAAATTATCATAAATAAGAACCGTTTTTTTGATTTCGATGCAGACTCATTTCCGCAGGCGAAATGGTACGGAAGCAGGTGAATTCCATAAATACAAATGACCGGGGCTATGAGAAAAGCGCCCGTTTTTATGATATATTCGATGATAAGGATAATATCGACTTTTTTTTGCACTATGCCTTGAAGGCCGGTCGAGTTCTCGATATCGGCGCCGGGACCGGGCGGATAGCCCTGGCTCTGGCATCGCAAGGAATCGATGTGACCTGTGTCGAGCGGTCGCCGGCCATGCTCGATATTTTCAGGAATAAATTCACCGAACACCGGGATGAGGCAGGGCGGATTCGTCTTTTCGAGGGAAAGGCGGCCGTGTTTGACCTGAAAGAGACATTTCCGCTGGTCATCCTTTCCGGAGTTTTTGATCATTTCCTCGACGACAGGGAACGGTTGGCATCACTGGCCAATATCGCACGGCATCTTCGGCCGGCCGGGACTCTTGTTTTTGATCTTTTTGTCGGACTTATGAGCGACGCGCCGCTGTCGCCGGCGGGTCGTGTCCGGCAGGGAAATCTTGAATATAGAAGATTTATATCGCGAAGATTCCTGCCATCGGACATAATCGAGTTAAGATTGATTTATGAGATCCTGAAGGGCAGGAAGTTGATCGAAAAAGTGGAACAGGTATCAAATGCGGGAATCGTGGAAAGAGATGAGGTCCACTGGTTACTGAGAGAGACCGGGTTTGAGGTAAAAAAGGAATTCGGCGGTTACGATTTTTCGGTTTATAAAGAAGGTAATCCGCTGTTGATCATCGAGGCGGTAAAAAAGGTGACTGAATAATGCTGGAAATAACTGAATCTTATGATGCGGAATCGCTTTCGGCGGCGAAAGGTCTAATCGGCGAGTACGCCGAGTTTCTGGGATTCAATCTGGACTTTCAAGATTTTGCCGAGGAGATGAGACAATTCCCCGGGCAATATTCTCCGCCCGATGGTTGTTTGATGCTGGCCAGGTACAATGATCAGATCGCCGGGTGTGTCGCGCTTAGAAAATTAGACAGTGATATATGCGAGATGAAAAGGCTGTTTGTCCGTCCCGGTTTCAGGGGCAAGGGTATCGGCCGCCGGCTGGCCAATAAATTGATTGGCAGGGCGAGGGATATGGGATATATGGTGATGCGTCTGGATACGGTACCGCAACTTGAATCGGCCAATGTTTTATATGAAAAAATGGGTTTCAAAGATATTGCCCCCTATTATCATAATCCGATCGACGGAGCGAGATTTATGGAATTAGAATTATAAATAGATTTTTTTGTAGAGAATTTTATTGTCCAATCAGGACAGAAAAAGTCTTTTCCAGTGTAAGCTTTTGGTCTATATTTCACCTAATAGATAAATGATCATTTGTCAATATAATGCACAAATCTAAAGATGCAGTAATGAAAACCAGGGGGAATTATGTCAGGTAATGGAATTATATTCAAGATGATTACAATTATCATTTTTATGTTTCTGCTTGTGTCCGGATTGTCGAATGCTTTTGCGGAAGCACCGCCAATCTGGGGCGATCTCGAGCCGGGTAAATACGATGTCGGCTTTATGACGGTCGAAAAGTACGATTATTCCAGAAGTTTTCAACCCAAGTATGATTACAACGGCAATATCCTTTCCAACGAAAGAGCCCGGCCGATACAGGTATGTATATGGTATCCCGCCGTGAAAGCCGATGATGCCGCGGCGATGGTCTATGGTGAGTATGTTTATCCGTACCCGAATGATGCATCTTTCGGCATCCTGGCCGGGAATATGCAGGCGCATGAGCTTCGTTTTCTGCATGGGCTGGTCAACAACAATCGGGCTCTGGTGCAGGATATAATGAATATAAAAATGGCGGCGATCAAAGGTGCGACACCTGTCGAAGGTAAATATCCGCTGATAATATATCATGGAAACAGTATGACAGGATTTGCCGAAAACGCGATCCTGTGCGAATATCTGGCCGGTCATGGTTATGTGGTGGCAACAAGTCATTCGATGGGGGCGCGAGGCTGGATTTCCGAGGCTACAGGGGCCGATATCGAGGCCATGACCCGTGACAAGGAAATTGTCTTCTCGGTGGCCCGGGATCTGGAATTTGTCGATGCCGATCACCTGGGTTATCTGGGTTGCGGATTCGGCGGGCTGACGGCGCTGATAATGCAGATGCGCAACCGGGAAGCAGATGCCGTGGCGGCGCTCGAGGGCTCGTTTATGCTCAGCGACTTTACGGGGCTATCGGAAGGAAATCCAACCTACCTTCCGGGTGAAATGAGAGGACCGCTGTTCGTTGTTTACGGTAATGCACAGGAAGGGCATGATATGTCCGTGCTGGACGCTTTCCGGTACACCGATATTTTTTCATCGGGGGTAAATGGTTTGTCGGTCAATGATTTTATGGGTTATCACCGCCTTATCGGGATGGTTTCGCGGGTCGATGACTCGGCCGCCCGGGTCGATACGTGGCCGGGGTGTGTGGATGTGTGCAGTCAGGTGAAGATGTTTTTTGATGCATTTGTAAAAAAGGATGAAATTGTATCTAAAAATTTCGTCGGGACTTTCAAGGGAGCCGGCGAGCAACCGGAAAATATGACGGCGGGATATCGCGAGGGATTAAGGCGGCCGCCGAACGAAGATGAGTTTGTCGGTATTATTCAGGATGAAGGAGGGGCGCGGGGGGTTGAGTTATTCGAGAAATTCAGCAAACAGGAGCCTGACCATCAGTTGTTTCGCGAGCCGATTATGAATGCGCTCGGTTATCAACTGCTGCAGGCCAACCGACTCGATGATGCGCTTGAAGTTTTTCGACTGAATACACTGGCCTATCCCAATTCGGCCAATTGCTGGGACAGTTATGCCGAGATACTGATCGCGACCGGCGACAATGAGACCGCCATGAAATGCTCGCGGAAGGTTCTTGAAATACTGCCTGCTGATTCGACCACCGACCCGCGGCTGAAAGCGGCGATAGAGGCCAATGCGCGGGAACGGCTGGGATTGAACCAACAGGAAGAAGAATCGAATTAATTATAAAAGAGGGTGGTAAACGTCATGCCGCAAAAAAAATTGGAGATCAACAGGCGGAAGTTTCTGTCGGCGACCGCGGCCGGGATTGCATCGGCCGGACTGGCGGGTCTGGCGCCGGGAGTTGTCCTGGCGCAGGATGAAAAAGAGAAGGCGACCGAGAAAAGGAAGGAAATTATCAATCGGACACTGGGCCGGACAAAACTAAAAATGCCGATTGTCAGTATGGGGGTAATGAACGCCAACAATCCGGAGATAGTGCAGGCATCATACGAGTTGGGGGTCAGGCATTTCGATACCGCCGCTTATTATCAGTATGGCAGTAACGAGCAGATGGTGGGCAATGTGATCGGGAAGTTAAAGGTGCGCGATAAAGTGATTATCGCGACCAAAATACATACCCGCGGTCAGCGAAGCGGGCTCACCCCGGAGGAATCGAAGAAGAAATTAATCAGCGCCTGTGAGGCGAGTTTGAGCCGTCTTAAAATGGATTATGTCGATATTCTGTACCTGCATGATGTGTCGGAGCCCGAGGAAATCGGCAACGGCGGGATTATAGAAGGGATGGAGGAACTCAAGAAGCAGGGGAAGGTGCGTTTTGTCGGCGTGTCCACTCATTCCAATATGACCGCGATCATAAACGAAGCGGTTCGTCTGGGAAGCTGGGATGTTGTACTGACCGCCATCAATTTCACCATGGCCGATGAAGCCGGGTTGCTCACGGCAATGGGTACCGCCGGGGAGAAGGGTGTCGGGATTGTCGCTATGAAAGCGCTGGCAGGAGGCGCGCGCTGGCCCAACCCGGAATCGCGCCGCAAATACAGCAGTTCGACCATTGCCACGGCGGCGCTCAAATGGGTCTTGAATAACGAAAATATCGCGACCTGTATTCCGGGATACACCAACTACGAACACATGAACGAAGATTTTTCGGTGGCTTATGATCTTGAATGCACCGCTGAGGAAAAGAAATTCCTGGAGGATAACGAGATCAAACTCAGTCTCGGGTATTGCCGCCAGTGCCGTCAATGCCTGGCCAGTTGCCCGAACGGCGCCGATGTTCCGACACTGATGCGGATTCATATGTATGCGGCGCAGTATGCCAATTTTCACCATGCGCGCCGGACGCTGGATGATATTCCCCGGCGTTCGGGGCTGGATGCCTGCCGGTCATGCGATACCTGCACCGCGCAATGCGGCAATTCGGTGGATATCAGGCGGCGTATCGAGGAGTTGAGACTTATTTACGCCTGATCCCGGTAATCGGGAGATTTTTTGGATACGGCCGATTGGATACTGAGATCCGACCGGCCGTTTTTATAAAATAAGGGGGCTAAAATTTAATTTTGTTTATTGCACATCGGTTCGGGGCCATCTTTGTACAGGTAATTGATCAGATATGAATTATCCAGAATATTGATTTGACCATCACCGTTTACATCGCTGTTTGCAATATCGTACGGTTTCGGGCCGCCGCGATACAGGTAGTTCATGAGAAAGACAATATCCAAAAGATTGATATTGGCATCACTATTTATATCGGCGCATGAATAATAAGCGGTAGAAAAAATATTGGATACCCCGGACCAGTTATCAACCTCGTCGGCGGTCCTGATGGCGAAATAATATATTGAATCGGGTTCAAGGCCGGTGATGGTAAAGCTTTCGGCGGTACCGGCCTTTTGAGGTGCGGGTACTCCCGGGCAGGTAATTGCCCCTGCCCACCATGAGGCGGTGTCCGCGCCGACGTCTTTTGTCGAGCATCGGATCTCGTAAACACTGGCGGTACCGACATTGCCATCATCGCCCGGTGCTGTCCAGTGGAGGGTTATGCTGGTGCCGTCAAGCATCTCCCCATAAAGGGCTGAAGATTTTTCGGTGGTTAATAACACCAAGACGGCTAGAAAAAAAAGTATGCTGTTTAAAAGGCGGGTAAAACTGAAGAAAAACCGCGACAGTCTGGCCATAAGTACTGCCCCCTGTTCTTAAAGATTCCATTCAATTAAATTCCTGAGAGTTTTTGCTCTCGCTTTACATCAATTCAATAATCATTACCGTTAGCGTCGTTCAATAGGACTATTTGCTCCTGAGTTTAAATGAAAAGGGCTCCAATGCCGACAGGACCGTCGGGATCCCGGCATTGGAGCCTCTTTAAAAAAGAAGACAGCAATATTTATAGCAGCTGTTTCCACAGTTTCCATAGTTTCCGCGGTCTATATAACAAATTATGTTTAACCATGCAAGAAATATGTTACAAAATTCACAAAAAACGCAAATTTTTTTCATTATAAGTTACATAAATACATTGTGTTATGAGATTATTGTCTTATTTATAATCCTATAAGTATTAGTATACTTTTTATTTTACGTCGCTTTATGTTAATTATCTGATTGACAAAAGAATTGACAAAAGATATGTATTCCTTTATCAAGCAGGTGATTCCGGAAATTCCAATCAAGGAGAGAAAATATGCGCAAAGTCAAACCGGCTTTATGTACTTTAATCGGTCTGTTGATGATCCTGGCTTCTATGGAAAGGGCGGGGTCTGTGACCACGAGCGCGTCCGGATGTGTCAATCAGGACGGAGATAGTCAAAGGGAGGCAATTGTCGCCACCTTTTCAATTGTCGCTCGTGATTCGGTTACCGGGGAACTCGGAGTCGCGGTAGCATCGAAGTTTTTCACGGTCGGTAACGTTGTTCCCTGGGCCAGGGCCGATATCGGTGCGGTGGCGACGCAGTCGTATGCCAACACCACGTTCGGCTGGCGAGGGCTGGATATGCTTGAAAGCGGCCTGTCGCCTCAGCAGGCGCTTGACTCCCTGCTGAGTACCGATGATCATCCGGCCCGAAGGCAGGTGGGGATTGTCGGCGCCGACGGCAATTCGGCGACATACACGGGCGACTCGTGTCTGGACTGGGCGGACGGACGGTCCGGGCCCAATTATGCGGTGCAGGGTAATATCCT
>QNAH01000166.1 GCA_003641425.1 Candidatus Zixiibacteriota bacterium | reverse complement strand
TGGCTTAAACTGATACGGTGCTAAAGCCCTGATAGTGGTAATCGTTCTGTTGTCTGCTACAACATTCATCCCGTCTTCCCCTGGAACCTTTCTTTCAGCTTGAATAGGACAACGTCACCGGCGAGGTTGATCAGGAAAGTGAAGACAAACAGCAGTGTCCCAATGAAGAAAAGCACATTATAATGTGAGCTGCCAAAGACAACCTCGGCCAGTTCGGCGGCGATGGTCGCTGAAAAGGTTCGCATGGAGTCGGTGAGGCTTGTCGATATAATGGCCGCATTCCCGGAAGCCATCAGGACAATCATCGTCTCACCAATGGCTCGCCCGAGCCCAAGAACCATTCCCGCGACAATACCCGGCAGAGCTGCAGGCAGGACCATGGTGAACGATACCTGCCAGGAGTTGGCCCCTACCGCCAGCGCGGCATCGCGCAATGACCGGGGAACGGAGGTCATGACATCCTCGGCAACAGTGAATATGATGGGGATAACCGCAATACCCAGCGCAATACCAGCATTGAGGGCGTTCAGTCTAAACGTCAAACCCAGCGTTTTCTGTAACCCTGTGGCCAGCACCAACAGAGCAAAAAAGCCCAGTACCACTGATGGAATCCCGGCCAGCAGCTCCACAACCGGCTTGATAACCTCCCGCATCCGTTTGGAGGCAAACTCAGACGAATAAATGGCCGCCCCGACGCCCAGCGGGACAGCGAAGAGCATGGCAATCAGCGCCGCCTTCAAGGTGCCGATAAACAACGGCAAAAGCGAAAACTTGGGAACCTCCGATTCGGGTTGCCATTTCCATTTTGCCGGTCGGCCCTCGTGATAAACCTGTTTGAATGTCAATTTGCCAAGACCGGCTTCTTCTTGAACCTCCCGGTCGGTGAAGATGGGTACAGCTTCTTTGAAGATAAACGTGAAAATGAGCAGGGTCGCGACCAGAGCCGTGAATGCCGTCACAGCGATAAGTTTCTCACCGAGAAACTCCCTGAGCCTTGACTTGGGTTTGAAGTTATAGCATTCCACGTCTTCACCAAAGCATGAGGGGAGGGAATCATCCCTCCCTTCACAATGCAAGAGATGCAAGGTTACTCAATGATGTTAGCTTCGGCCAACTCTTTGGGCAGCGGGATGTACCCCATTTCCTCGGCCAGCTTCTGTCCTTCAGCAGAAAGTGCCCAGTTGACGAGAGCCTTCATTTCCCCTTTCGGAACGCCATTAAAGAACCAGTACAGCTCGCGTGAGATCGGGTAGGTGCCGTTGGAGACTGTTTGGACGTCCGGTATTACTGCGGTCGATTTATTATCCTTCTTTACAGCGGTGTACTTAACGCCCTTAGCCCAGGCAATGCCGCCATAACCGATGCCATACTTGTCCTTAGATACAGCATGGACAACCGCCGCTGTACCAGGCAGAGCCTGAGCAGCGTCGGCGTAGTCCTCTTTATCAAGTACATGCTTCTTGAAAAAAACGTAGGTGCCGGAGTTGTTCTCGCGACCATACAGGATAATCCTGTGGTCCGGACCGCCGACCTCTTTCCAGTTGGTGATTGCTCCGGTATAAATGCCTTTCAGTTTCGCCAGCGATAATGTCGTAATCGGATTCTCCTTGTTGAGATAGATCGCGATACCGTCAAGAGCAACCGACACGCGGTAGGGTTTGATCCCTTTCTCTTCTGCAAGTTTGTACTCTTTTTTCTTCATGTTTCGTGAGGCTTGGCAAATATCGGTAGTGCCGTTGAGCAAGGCTGCGATACCGGTTCCGGAGCCACCCCCGGAGACCTGAATGACAATGTCCTTATGTTTTTTCATGTACTCTTCCGCCCAGCGCTGACCAAGACGAACGAGGGTGTCAGAGCCCTTGATTGTTATGTTGCTGCCGGCGGCGATTAATCCAACCGCGAACAGTAGCACCATCATGGTGATGATAACGTTTTTCATTAAAACCTCCGTTACGTTTACCTTCATTGTTCTACCGATTATTTGTTTGCATTCAGTTAGCAATCTGTCATTCCCCCTCAGCATGGCTACTTGAACTTCAGTTGCAGATCAACCTGAAGCCGATTGAAATTGGATCCATTCTTATCCAACCCAATTGTATTTATGAAGTAGGTCGCTTTGAAGGCTGTGTTCTTGGCAAGCTGCACGGCGCCGCCGATCTCGTGGCCCTTGGCGTCGGTGCCGCCGCCGCGGAAATCGGAGTCGGTAAAGGTTCCCACTACGGCGTCTTTCTCGACCTCGCGGTAGATGTAGCGGAAAGCCCACGAGCCGGGCTTTTTAGTCTTGCCCACGCGAATCCCCACCAGCCATCCGTTGTCCAGGCTGTCGGCAGCAGTATTGGTGACGTAGTCCCCCATGACCACCACCGGGATGTCGTTAAACTTATGAGTGATCTCAGTAAACAGTTCGATAAGCTCGTAGTCGTTCACGTAGCGACCCGAATCATCAACGGTGTTCCCCATCGGTTCCTCAGGGTCAAAGAAGGGTTCGAAGCCGGCCGTATTGACGTAATTGTAGAAGCCGCCGCCAACTGCAACGCTGGATTTCTTCTCATTCAGATGGTATCTCAACATGCCTTGACCGGCAGCCAGCCAGGAATCGTCGTTTGAGGAGCGCTCCTCTATCCAGAGCCCGGCCCCGATCAGGGTAAGGGAAAGGTTCTGAAAGTCTCTTTGAAAAGTGGCCGCGCCACCTTCCGGGTTCCCATCTGAGTCCCACAGAAGCTCCGATTTCCCCGTCTTGAAAAACGGATTTTTGAACTTGCCGCCTTTGATCTTCAGTCCCGGAACAGCCTCATACTTCATTTCAAAGTAAACCAGGTCCAGCATAAGATTCTTCGTAGAGAACCCGTTATCCAGAGTCTGGTTGGTAGAAACCGGGTCATCGGAGCCGGTGGCCAGTTGTAAACCGATTTTGGTGGTAACGGAAACGTTGGCCTCGATACCCACCCGAGCGCGAAGGCGATGCCTGTAACGGGCGTCTTTGCCCTCATTGTCGATCACCTCATGTCGATAGCGAAGGTCTCCCTTCACCCTAACGTTATCCCACGACTTGCCGCCAGCGGCCGTGGTGGTCAGCATTGCCGCAGTAGCCAATGCCATTAGCACTGTTCTCATTTGCGTTCTTCCTCCTTAAGTTCAATGGGCTTGGTTATACTGAATTACGGTATCAGCTCTTCTTAACGAAATCAGCTCGTATCTCCCGTTCAGGATCATTGCGGTCACCGCTGCGAATCTTTTGGGGCTGAGCGCCTGCAAGCTGTACGGATACCAGTACTTCTTCTCTCCCTTTGTTGGTTTATGCGGTTGCCTTGACCGTTTTTCGTGTTCCAACATCATTATATTTCTTTTGCTTCTGTTTCTTTGCGAGGAACAAACAGAAGTACTGTTAGGAAAGTGTTAGGGAAGCATTAATTTTGTGTGAATTTTTAGCCGGTGTGATGCTTAGACAACACCCTTGGGAGACCGCAGAGGCAGGTGGATTGTAAAAACGCTCCCCTTACCGGGTACACTCTCCACACTCACCCGACCGCCATGCGCCAGCGCGATATGTTTGACGATGGCCAGTCCCAGCCCGGTGCCGCCAAGCTCCCGACTTCTGCCTTTATCAACGCGGTAGAAACGCTCAAAGAGGCGCGGCAGGTGCTCTTGAGAAATGCCACAACCGTGGTCTCGCACGGAAACCCTGATTTCACTTTCTTGCTCAGCCGCGGCCACTTCGATTGACTGGCCCGCTTCGCTGTAATTGATGGCATTATCGATCAGATTGATGACCGCTTGTTCAAGCATAGGGGGATTTATTTTAGCTCGAAGGGCATCATTGCAGTTTAGATCAATCCTGATCGCTTTAGCTGATGCCTGAACCTCGCAGGCCTGAACTGCAGCCTCCAGAGCCTCTTTAAGGTGACTCTCTTCAAGTTGGATTTCCGCTTGTTCGGTATCCTTCTCGATTCGCGAAAGGTCCATGAGGTCCTCGACAATCTGATTCAGTCGGTCGGTCTGGCGAGCGACTTTGGTGAGAAATCTTTCAGCATTCTCCGGATTTTTCAACGCACCGTCAAGAAGTGTCTCCACGAAACCTTTGATAGAGGTGATGGGGGTCTTAAGCTCATGAGAAACATTGGCGACAAAATCGCGCCGCAGGCTCTCAAGTTTTCTGATCCGTGTAACGTCGTTTAATACCACCAGCGCCCCAATGCTCGCTCCTTGAGCATCCTTCAGAATTGTGCCGCGCACTTGAAGGTACAATTCTTCTGCCCCTGTCAGAACAATCGCTTCTTCAATCGACCGCTGCTTACTCAGCGTTTGCGTTATCAGAGCCTGTAACTCTGTATTGCGCACTGCCTCCTGGATACTGCGTCCCTTAGCGTCATCAAGCGACAGGTCAAGGAGACGGGCAGCAGCGGCGTTAAGACTGATAACCCGTTCATTAGCGTCAACAGCCAGGACCCCTTCGACCATACTAACCAGAATCGCTTCCTGTTCGTTTCGCTGGCACACGACAGTACGGATACGGTCGTCGAGTCGAGCGGCCATCTGGTTCATAGCCTCGGCTAACCGCCCCATTTCCTCCGAGTTCGGCACGGCCAGTCGGTAATCAAGAGCACCTCCGGCAAACCGTTCGGCACCGATTCTCATTTCTTCCAAGGGACGACTAATACGACGGCTGACCCACAGGCTTACGAGAGCAGCCAGCACTGCAATCACCAGTCCGCCTAAAGCAATCCTAACGCTGACCCCGCGCATTGCGTCGTCGACCGATGTTATGGGCAGGGAGGTCCGAACAACGCCCACTATCTCATTGTCGAAAGTCAAGGGGATAGCCACGTACATCATCGACTTCTGTAGTGTATTGCTATATCTGGTGGATACCCCTGGTACACCCAACAGAGCTTCTGCAATTTCAGGCCTGTGGCCGTGGTTTTCCATCTGGGTTGGGTCTTCTTCGGAATCACCGACAACCCCGCCCTCGGGGCGTATCACTGTGATCCGAGTCGCGGTTTTGTGGCCGAGCTCTTTGCACAATAAATCCACCTGTGCGGTATTGCCAGAGGCAAGCAGGATTGTTATCCGTTTTTCTATGAGCTGGGCTCTGGCTTTAAGGTCAGATGTAACTTGTTCAAGGTAAAATCGGCGCAGGGAGCGCGAAGCGTACCAGGTGATGGCCATAAGTGCAACAAGTGTGATCAGCAGATAAGATGGATATAACTGCCAGAGCATCCTCCTGCGAGACATAGCTATTCCCTGAACCTGTATCCGACACCGCGGACAGTTTCAATATACTTCCCGGCTGGGCCGAGCTTTTTACGCAGCCCAACGATCTGGACATCAACCGACCGATCGGTGACAATGGTGTCTTCACCCCGAACTGCATTGACGATCTGATAGCGCGTAAAAACCCACCCCGGCTTCCTGGCCAGAGTGTGAAGAATCTTGAATTCGGTGAACGTCAGCGTTACCGGTTTACTGCCGACTGACACTTCATGCCTTCCGGGAGTTATGACCAAATCATGTACTCTGATGGTGTCCGTTTCGCTTACCGACTCGACTACGGCTCTGCGAAGGAGGGCTCGCACTCTGGCGATCAATACTCTTGGGCTGAATGGCTTAGTAATATAGTCGTCGGCGCCAAGTTCAAGGCCGGTCACGATATCGGTTTCTTCACCTTTGGCTGTCAGCATTACGATCGGGATATGGGCAGTCCTGTCATCGTGCTTTAGAATTTTGCACACCTCCAAACCGTCGATCCCGGGCAGCATCAGATCAAGAACGATGAGGTTCGGCGGGGCGTTTTGGGCAGCTTTCAGACCATCCTCGCCGGAGATTACGCCCACCACCCGGTACCCCTCTTTGGTGAGGTTGTAGGTAATAACCTCCAGTATGTCCTCTTCGTCTTCGATAACCAGGATTTGCCGTTCAGCCATTAGCTGCTCCTAAATATCCCTTTCTTGCATCATCGTATTATATAGGTTTGCCACCGATTTTCGCAAGTGAATAATTTGTCCTATCGCTGTATCGAATTACCTCACAATAAATGTTACCGAGGGAGGTGAAATAATAGGATTCAAATGATACGTTACCTCATAATTGATGTTACCGAAAGGAGACACGATTATGGGTGGAAATTCAAGGCGAGAATACCTAAGTGCGATACGGCAACGCTATTGTGGGGCAACCAAAGAAGAGAAAGGACTGATACTTCAGGAGTTCTGTAAGGTCTGTAAGTATCATCGCAAACACGCCATTCGGCTGTTGAAACAACAGAAAAGGGGACCGACAAAGCGCCCAGGCCGAAAACCCATCTACCACTCGGCCGAGTTTATGAAAGCTCTCAAACGAATCTGGCTGGTCTCCGATCAGATGTGTTCTAAGAGGCTGGTGGCGGCCATACCACTCTGGTTGCCATTCTATGAGCAGGCCTACGAGAAGTTGTCGGCTAAAACAATAGACCAACTCCTGTCAATCAGCGCTGCCACCATTGATCGCCTCCTGGCTAAGACACGGGCC
>QNAH01000165.1 GCA_003641425.1 Candidatus Zixiibacteriota bacterium | reverse complement strand
TGTCGATCATCCCCACCGTTCTGTATCATCCCGATCCCCCGGACGACATCCTTATCGCCGGATTTCAGAACGGGGTCGATGAATTTCTTCATGGTGAATGGCGGGATAAGCTTTTTGAAGTGCAGATGAAAATGATCGCCGAGAGAAGCAGTCGTGATATTTCCTTCAATCCCTCGACCGCTCTCCCGGGACCGGGAATGATCGAAAAAGAAATCAAAAGGTTGCTCAAACTGGAAGCCGACTTTGCCGTATGCTACGCCGATATTGACGACTTCAAGGCCTATAATGATTATCATGGTTATTATTTCGGTGACCGCATGATCCGTTTGACCGCCCGTATTATTCGCGATGTTGTCTTCGATCTATGCCCTGAGGGATTTGTCGGACATATCGGCGGTGATGATTTCATGTTTATTATCCCGCCCGAGCAGGTGGGCCCGGTCTGTGAAAATATAATAAAAGTCTTCGATACCATCGCGCCATACCGTTACAGCGATGAGGATCGTCTCAGGGGAACGATCCAGACGCGAAACCGCAAAGGGGAGATGGAAACGTTCTCCCTGCTGTCGCTTTCAATCGCGGTGTTAATCAATCATCACAACGCTTTCACCCATGTGGGCGAGATGTCTCACATGCTGGCCGATCTTAAAAAATATTCCAAATCACTTAAAGGATCGAATTTCGTCGTCGAACGGCGGAAGAAATACTGAGTTTAACGGCCGCCTTCCAGTCTTTGAAGCAGTTCTCTGGCAGGTTGAAAATCGGGATTGGCCCTTAGCAGTTTGTTCAGATAAACACGCGCCGAATCACTCTGATTACCATAATTGGCAAATGTCACCGCCAGGTTGAAATAGGCCTGCGTGAAAGTCGAATCCCGGCTGATGGCGCGATGATATAAAGCCAGCGCCTCCCGGGGGCGGCGTGTCGAAAAATAAATATTCCCCCAGTTGACACAGTCTATTGGACGCGGTTCGCCCAGTTCCGAACCGTGATGGAACATCTCTTCGGCCTCGGTGAATTTCTGCATCCGGCCGTACAGCGCGCCTATCTTATAGTACACATCACTTACCTCGGGAGCGATCTGCATGGCATCACGGTAATATTCCTCCGCCCGGGCATATTCTTTTTTTGACAGGTAAATGTCGCCCAGATTGATATACGCCTGATGAAGTCTCGGATCGATCTCGGCCGCTTTGCGGTAATATCGCTCCGCATTCTCGAAATCATTACGGGCCTCATATATAAGCCCGATATTATTGTAGGCATCGGCAAATTCGGGTTCGGCGCCAATTGACTTCTGAAAATATGTCAGCGCCTCATCATACCGACCGGTCCGATAGAGCAGATTTCCAAGATTGTTTAGCGTTGTTGCCGAGTACGGGTACTCTTGCAGGGCGGCCCGATATTCCTTCTCGGCGGCGGGAAGATTCCCCTGACGTTCATAGGTAAGCGCCAGATTGAAATGAGTCTGAAATACATTTTCAAAACCGATATCGAAATATGTCCGGTTGGTAAAAATCAGGACAATGATAAAAATCAGAGAATAAATAGAGACTTTTTTCCAGTTTTGTTTTCGAATCATTTCCCCGAGCGCGATTACGGCGTAAGCGCCGAATATTATCAAAAAGGGGATCACTGTCAAACGATGACGGGCCGTAACCAGAAACAGCACCACTGTCGGCACATATCCAATAACGAAAACATAGAACAGGGCCAGTTCCCTGCGTTTTTTCCAGCATAGAATCATCCCAACCAGCCCGAGAGGAAAAACCAGCCCGAATGGAAAATATATCGGTTTTTTCCAGATCAAAATCGAAGACAACGAGGAATAGACACGGCTTTGATAGATGTCGGTCTGATCGGAGTTTTCAAAACCGAGAACAAAATAAAGCGTTTTCTTCAGGGTGATACCGATAAAATCAATGGGATTGCTTATTATAAAGTCGATTGCTTTTCCGGTCCAGAAGGAGGATTCTTCCCCGGCAGTCAGTTTATGCCCGACTTCCCTTTCGGCCGCCTCGCGTGTTGCCAGAGTAAACTCATCCCATGGTAAGGCTTCATTTAATTTTATCTCCGGCATCATCATGGTCAATCCCTCGGTGTCGGGGTTGTTGCCGATATACAGGTTGACACCGCCCTGCGAAGATATAAGAATCGCTTCTCCCGTTACGGCCAGATTTCTGGCCGTAACCGAAAACACGGGTATCAACACACCCATTAAATATACCAGCGGTACCAGCAACCGCTTTTTTACTTCCTTGAAATGTGTAAATCCAAAATATATCCATATCAGGAAAAACGGCATCAGAATCAGGATATTGGGGCGCGCAATGGCGGACAGTCCGGCAATCAGACCTGCCAGGAGCCATCGTTTAAGATTATATTCACCTTTATGTTTCAGAAGTAAATAGACGGCCAAAAGATTCAGGAAAATGAAGACCACCGGTATGAGGAGCATCGTCTCGTAAAATATGATCGTTCCATAGGCGGCATAAGCCAACCCGGAAATAACACCGATTTTTTCAGAGAATACCCTGCGCCCCAGCAGGAAGACCATAATAGCGGAAACTGATGCAATTATTATTTGCAGAAAACGCACCAGAAAAAGCGATTTCCCGGTCACCAGAAGAAAACCGGCCAGCAGATAGGGATAAAGCGGTCCGCGGAAATACGCTTCATCTCCCCAGAAATTACCGCCGATAATCTCCCCGGCCCAGTTCAAGTGCCACAGCTCATCGACCATCGGGTAGTTGAAAGCCGGGTTGGAGCGATACTGCAGAAGATAAATAAGTCTCAGTAAAAAGGCCGCCGAGAATACAATCAGCGGCCATTTATGTTTTTTAATAAATTCGGTCATAACTTGCTTTTGTCATCGGTCGAGCCAAACGATCTGGCCAAAGAATAAAACAGGATGGCCAGGGATGCAAATGCAATCAGTGCCAGCCAGGGGCCAAACGATCCTGTCAGCGAACCCAGCATCCCCTCATGTTCATCAAAGAATACACGGTAACTGCCCCAGCCGGAGATGAGGAAAGCCGATATAACCGCAACCAGCGCATCGCCGGCCACCAATCCGGAACCGAACAGAATGCCCATCTGATGCCGTGATTTAGTCAGGATTTTATTCCTGGATGATTTCTTGATCAGCATGGCTAAAATACCACCCGCCATGATCGGTGTCGATAACGACAGAGGCAGGTATAGTCCTATGGCAAACGGTAATGACTGAATGCCGAGCAACTCGATCGCCATGGCTATCATTCCGCCGATCAGTATCGGCTGCCAGGGTATATTGGCATTCATCATTCCTTGTACTACGGTGGCCATAACGTTGGCCTGAGGTGCCAGAAGCGGATTTGGTGTCGCTTCGGTTCGAACAAAGCCGAAAGCATCGCCAAGTAAATATAGCGTGAAGCCCATCGCGATAGCGGGGAAAAGGAGACCGATAAATTCGGTCAACTGCATTTTACTCGGAGTCGCCCCCAGCAGGTAACCCGTTTTCAGATCCTGTGCGATATCACCCGACATGCAGACAGCAATACAGACTACCGTACCTACCGACATGGCGGTTACCATCCCCTTCACGCCGGAAACCCCGAAAGACAGCAAAATCATACAGGTTACAAGCAATGTCGCAATAGTCATTCCCGAAACGGGCGATGATGATGAACCGACAATACCTACAATTCGCGCCGCCACGACCACAAAGAAAAAACCGAAAATAACCGCCGTCATGGCGCCGATAAAGTGCAGTTCCGTGCCGGGATAGGCCCAGATAGCAAGAACTATCAGGAGGGAGCCGATCAGGACGAATGACATCGGCAAATCACGATCGGTACGCGGTTTGCCATTGCCTTTCTCTTTTCGGCTGATCAGTTCTTTTGCTCCGGCCGCAAATGAATGGAATATAACCGGGA
The DNA here is from genome assembly GCA_003641425.1 of Candidatus Zixiibacteriota bacterium. Taxonomy (GTDB): domain Bacteria; phylum Zixibacteria; class MSB-5A5; order GN15; family PGXB01; genus PGXB01. Next base: position 2,601 of record QNAH01000165.1, on the reverse strand, counting down.
TCGACTTGGCCAGTGAAACAAAGCCGCCCACGGCCACGGCTCCGACCCCGAGATATTTGATGTACGCGTCTCGTAATTGCGCCGGGTCCATATCGCTTAATGGCATCTCGCCCGGTGAGATAATAATCCCCGGAATTTGATCGCCGATAAAAGAAAGCAGCGGGCTGACCCCGAGATAACCCAAAACCGCCCCGGACATCATCAATGCCGCAATCCTCGGCCCTATAATATAACCGACACCGAGAAGTACCGGAGTAGCATCGATTCCGATAGTGCCGCCCTTGAGGAATTTTTTAAAATTATAGCTGGGCGACTCGGCCCACATCCGCAATGTATAAAATACAAACTTATAAACGGCCCCGATACCAATACCCAGAAATACCGTTTTTGCCTTTTTGCCGCCTTCATCGCCGGCAACGATAATTTCGGCACAGGCGGTACCTTCGGGGAAAGCCAGTCTGCCGTGTTCCTTTTCGACCAGATATTTACGTAATGGAATCATAAGCAAAATACCGAGTCCGCCTCCAAGCATCGACAGCCAGAATATCTGCATTTTGGATATCTCGTGATGATAACCGGCGGCTATAAGCTGATCGTTGGCGGCCCAGATGAAAAAGGCCGGAATTGTAAAAATAATGCCCGCGGCCAATGATTCCCCCGCCGAGCCGACCGTCTGAACGATGTTATTTTCGAGAACAGTGGCTCTTTTACGTCTGAATAAGGTGCGAAGCACAGCCATGGATATGACGGCGGCGGGGATCGAGGCCGAAACGGTCATGCCGTATTTAAGGCCGATATAAGCATTGGCCACTCCGAACACAACCGATAAAATACTGCCGAGTACCACCGCGCGAATAGTGACCTCGGCAATTGATTCCCCGGCCGGAACATATGGCTGATATTTTTCCTTCCCCTGATTTTTCTGGTCGGGCACACTTCCTCCTGATAATAATCAAATTTTGAGATAGCTTAAGCTAAGCTGTTGACGTACAAGTGTCAAGAAAAATGTTCCCCTTCCCTGCGCCCGTATCCGAAAAGCGCAGTATCTGCTCCCGGCAGAAAAAATCGACTTTTTTTCATTTTTTGTACAATAAATCAATGTTTATGGAACCTGTATATATAAACTTGTTATAAGTAGTGGAGGATGGAAGAGTCAATATTATATCTGTAATTAAGGAATTAAAATTTATTTAATTCGTTATCAATGAACCATCACCCCGCTTCGTAAAATATGGGTGAAAGCCCTTGGCTTAAATACATTAAACAAGACTGATATGAGCAATAATTACTTGACAAATTATTCAAACTTGCGTATTATGGATATGGGTAATCCTCACTTAAATATCTTTGCCGGCTCATTTCATGTACGAGTAGCTATAAAGTATTGCGGATAAAAACGGTTTTAACAGGACAAGGAGCGTTTTGATGATTAAACCGTTTGATAATATTGAACCTTTAACCCTTAATGGGGGGTGAGTGTCTATGAAGCACTATGGCATCATCACGATTGCCTTGGTACTCCTGATCTGTACTTCGGTATATGCAGCGGAATCTAATTCACTTATGGCGCCTAAAGTCCGTTATGAGGCGGACAGAGTTGTTGTTCCTCTGGAATTAAACAATGAGGTTGCCATGACAGCCCTGGATCTGCCTTTACAGTTCTCCGAGGGAGTTACCCTGGAAGAAGTTACTTTTGAAGGCACGAGGTCGGAAGACTTCGACTTCAAGTGGGCTAATATCGATAACGAAAAAAGGATAGTCGTTATCGGTCTGATTCCCGCGCTTGACGGGGAAAAGCCGGATTTGGCTCCCGGAAGCGGGACAATTGCCAATCTCGTCTTTAGTGTCGAGGATTCGTGGGACATGGAAACGATCGATGTTGTTCCGGTGGAACTGGAAAACCCGAACCATAGCCTGATGTTTGTCTATACTGAGAATGTTGATGGGTCGGCGCACTCTTTGAGCATGACTCCGGAATTTCAGGGTGTCAGTTTTGTACCCTCTGAAGTCGCCGGAACAGAGCTCCTGCCGGGCGAATTCTCCCTGGCACAGAATGCGCCCAATCCGTTCAACCCGCAGACTCGGATAGATTATGATATTCCGAAGGCAACCAATGTCAGGCTGGAAATCTACAACGTTCTGGGTCAGCATGTGAAGACCCTCGTTGACGAATTCCAGGAACCGGGTTCCAAATCGGTCATTTGGGACGGCAGGGACAACTCTGGCTCAACGGTGGCCAGTGGTATTTATTTCTACAGAATGGACGCAGGCGAATTTTCCTTGACGCGTAAGATGATGATGCTGAAGTAACGTACAAGATATTGCCTTTTCTACAGCAAGTGAGGCCCCTCTTTTTATTAAAGAGGGGTTTTTTATGGGATTGTTTCAATCGGGCAGGCAGATACTGCGTCGAGAGGCGTGCCCTGACGCATAAAATGCGCTAATAGTAAGCCAGACTCTTATATTTTCCATCGTTTGTTATACATAAATTATTGTAAAACAATGAGTAAAAGCCTTGGCGGGAATTACGGCATAAAATTTGTTATAATATAATTTGTCAGACCAAATGTAACAAGCAGTGAGTGTTTGGCGGTATAGCTG
>QNAH01000164.1 GCA_003641425.1 Candidatus Zixiibacteriota bacterium | reverse complement strand
TGCAGAGTGAATTCCCGTAGTCATAAAACTTGCTGTTACCGAGTGTCTTCGACCAGATTTCATTACCCTCGGAATCGGTTTTCACGATATGCGCGTTCATGATATCATCACAATCGGAATACCCCGCCATGACATAGCCGCCTTCCTCTGAAGGGCACATCGAGCTGCACCAGTCAAAACCGTGCCCATAACTGCCGCTGGAAGCAAATTTTTTTGACCACAATTCGTTTCCATCCGAATCTATCCTGATCAAATAAAAATCAGTATTGCCCCCCTCCGTGGATCCCGAGGTTGCCCCTATTATATAACCGCCGCCGTCAACATTGTATATCGAGTTGCCAATCTCGAAACGCTCGCCGCCATAAGTCTTTGACCAGATTTCATTACCATCGTCATCCGTTTTTATTATAAAGACATCTTCTTCACCGGCTCCATCCGAATGGGTAAAGCCGCAAATAACAAAACCACCGTCGTCCGCCTTGATTACCATATTGCCAACATCCCACCCGGCTCCGCCGTAAGTCCTGGACCAGACAACCTCACCCTGGCGGTCGGTTTTGATTAAATATACATCCTTCGAACCGGCTCCAAATGATGTCGTGTATCCGGCGATAAGATACCCATCATCCAGAGTAAGGCAATCATGACCGTACTCGGTTCCAGCGCCGCCGAATGTTTTCGACCAGACCTTTATACCGGCGGCATCCGTTTTGACCACCAGTATATCGGCATCGCCGTTTCCATGCGAGAATGTATATCCGGTAATTAAAAATCCGCCGTCCTCGGTCTCACACATGGCCCGTCCGCCATCAGACGCCCCGCCCCCGTATGTCCGAGCCCACATTATCGTGTCATCGGTAAATTCTACCGCATCCGAAAAAATAAAATCCCTTTGCGGGTAGTCTTGATGTTCACCCGTAGCCTGTCTGTTTTCGATTGCGGTTGCAATCGCCTGACAATTGAGCATACTGTAATACATATCCCTGGACGCGGTTATGATACCGCCGCTTATAACCGGGGGATGATCCTTGCCGACAAATGTAGCTCCGGCCGCCTCATATTCATTCTGGAATTTCGGATTACCAACAACCTCGATTCCCCGGATCACATCAGCCGCGGCAAGGACTCTGACCCCGGCACACATCGATGATATCGGAACATCATTCTTCACCGCCGATGAAATCAGCTCCAGTGTCCCGGAATCATTGATAAATTCATCAAAGGGTACAGGCGAAAAAAAGGCTGATGCCGGCATGATAGCCAGGCACTCAAAATCCCCGACATTTTTGATCTGTCCATTAAGAATGTCCGGTTTGATTGTCGGTAATTGATAATGATAATAATATGGAGGACAGCCGGGAATCTCTTTTATTACCCCGGATTGCGTGATGTTCCAGCCATACTGCTCGAATACATCACGGTTTAAAAAATAATTTGCACCATAGTCACGACTGATAAGAAGCAATAAATCGACTCCACTGTTTCGTTGGTCCATCTTCGCCGAACCGGAACCAATCCCGCATGATATGATAATTATTATAATCATCAGCAAAACGAAGGGAAACAGTGCAAGTGAAATGAATACTGATTTACCAAACATACCTCGTCTCCTAAATCAAAAAAGTAGTCTTTCCTTTTATGGGTTGGAAGACCTTAATACCTTTCGAATCAATTTACTAATATATATTTATAAATCATAATCCTTGCTATTTTGCCCGCAACTACCATTTTAAAAATCCTGTGTCCATTCAGGAAAATAAGAAACGATTTTTTGGTGCCGGGTGAATATTGTAACATGAATAGATACAATAACATAGTTCCTCCGATGCGCCGCCGGCAAAAAATAGTTTGAGAAATAGTAAAAAAAGAGTTGCGTTTAAAGAAGTAAAACGTATAATACTCGAAACGTTTTTTATTTGGAGAGTTTTCTATTGGATAAAAAGAAGCATATATTAGATTCTGCTCGGGTGCTTTTTGCCCGCTACGGGTTGAAAAAAGTGACGACAGATGATATCGCCAGAAAAACTCACGTATCAAAAGCAACAGTATATAAATTCTTCCGGAATAAGTCGGAGATTTTTAACGCTGTAATGCAGATGGAAACTGACGAATTACTTACCGCCATTAAAGAGGCGATAGATGCTAAGAATTCGGTTGTCGATAAACTCAAAGCGCATCTCAGGACAAGATTGAGCCGGGTTCATGAATTTGTGAATTTTTATCAAGTGACTCAGGAGACATGGGGAGATTACTGGCCGCATATAGCGCAGGTGCGTCAAAGATTTCTGTTTGCAGAAAAATATATGGTAAAGGATATCCTGGAGCAGGGAGTAAAAAGGCAGGAGTTGAAAATAAAAGACCTGGATATGGCGGCTCATGTTCTGGCCGTTGCCCTGGCTTCGGTCGAATTTCAATGGGCTTTGGATGAAGATAGTTTAACGTTGGAAAATCTGGTCGATGGTATGCTGGATATGATGGTATACGGGATCAGCAGGAGATAATACATGACTGGCAAAAATATTAATAATAACATAAACTCAGCCATCCCGGACGGCGAAGCATTTTATGCGCAATCAAACGGCAGCGCCCATACATTTCATATCCCTGTCATGGGAACCGGGTTCACCGTCGACACGCCTGTACGAGTTGCAAAATATGGGATATCATCGGTCATATCGATCGGTGATGATATACTGATAGAAAACATGCGTCGGCATTATTGCGGTCTATATAATAGACCGTACACACATATTGACAGTAGTGAGGAAGATGCGCGGGCAAGAAGAATCACCGCCTATCTTGACCTTGTCGACGAATTGGTTACCGAACAATCTGATGCCCTCCGGCAACAATCCTTTGTTCCCGGCAGTGATATTGTGAGATACTATGAACTGCTCCCGGATTGTCCGCTGAAGCGTGATTATTTGAATATGCTGGCTGCCGAGAAACCAGAAGACAGGAAAGAGATGCAAAATGCTCTTCGTCAGAAAGCTATCCCGGGTAGTATAGATGTCAACATAATGACCAAGCTTGACCGCGATATGTATCGCGACGGTAAAAAGCTTCCCGCGCAGTATGCACTGGCCATGTCCGGTCTTCGCGGTTATGCCAGAAGCACTCTCAATTCATCGATTGTCCTTTCGGCCGGTGTTAATCGGCGTTTGTTCGCATATTTGGCTGAATTTGAAGACTTCTTTCCTGTCGATGGAAATCTGCCCAAAAAGAAAATAGTCATCAAAGTGAGCGACTATAGATCAGCTATTCTTCAGGGACGGCTTTTGGCGCGGCATGGGCTATGGATATCCGAGTTCCGAATCGAATCCGGTCTTAATTGCGGCGGGCATGCCTTCGCAAGCAAGGGGGCCCTGATGGGTCCGATCCTTGAAGAATTCCTGCAGAATCGCGAGGCCCTCACCGATCAACTTTTCCAGGAATACAAAAAGGTTCTGGCGAAGCTCGGCCGCAAATGCTCTGCGCCGCTTCCAATTGTTTTTACCGCACAGGGTGGTCTGGGAACCCATTCCGAACACAAATTTCTAATGAAATATTATAAACTAAAAAGTGTCGGGTGGGGAACGCCATTCCTTCTGGTTCCCGAAACCACCAATGTCGATGACGAGCATCTCCGGAAATTGATCACCGCGGGAGAATGTGAAGTATCCTTAAGCGACAATTCACCTCTGGGTGTTCCTTTCTGGAATCTGAAAACATCGGCCAGTGAAGAAGTTCGCAAGGAGCGAATCAGACAGGGCAAACCGGGGAGTCCCTGTATGCGAGGTTATCTTCGAGTCGATACCGAATTTTCGAAACTTCCCATCTGCAAAGCTTCGCGGGCATATCAGAAAAGCAAGATAAGACAATTGAATCAGGAAGTTATGCCCGATGAGCTCAGAGAAGCTCTGATCGAAGGTGTTATTGCCAAGGCATGTATTTGTGTCGATCTGGCAGGAGGCGCCAATCTCAAAAATAATATCGAATCATCGGCGAATACCGCCGTGTGCTGCGGCCCGAGTATCGCCAGCTTCAGTAAAATCAGCACTCTTGAAGAAATGCTCGACCATATTTATGGTCGAAAATCTCTGGCCTTCGTGGGTGAACGACATCACATGTTTATCACCGAACTCAGGCTGTATATCGAATATCTGCGCAATGAAATTAAAAAGGCATCGCAGGGATTGCTTGATCGTACTTCTAAATATTTCGCCGAATTCAAACAGCAACTCAGTGATGGTATCGAATATTATCAGAAGCTCAGCAAAAAGTTTGAGTTTAAAGAGCGTGACAAATTTCTACGAGATCTTAAAGAACTGAAGGAAGAATTGAAAAATATCTTTGCCGATACGATTTTACCAAAACCAAAGGCTGTCCAGGCCAACCTGGGGCATCGCGCGTAATAATTACGCGATTTTGCTGAATGTATATGCGGTTATAAATACACCGCAAACCGGCAGACATTATCCCCCTGCAAAACGGCCTTGACCACATCAACGCGTATTGGCCTTTCCATTATTTCTTCCCATATTCGCTTGCACCACCCTGCGCCGCATAAACAGTAAGTTTTGGAAATACCCGCCGATGCCGCTCTGGCATAATCACAGTGACAGAAATAATATTTTTTCTCTTCCTTTGTTTTTGCCCCGGCATGTTCTTCCGGGAAACGAGGTGCCTTGGTGACATAGACTATATTTCCGTCGCGTTCCGGTCGCCTGAGAAAAACTTTTCCCGTCATGACATCGATCAACGCGTCAACATCGCCCGTCCCTTTCCAGACTCGACGTAATTCTAATATATGTTCCTCATAACACCGGCAACAGCAATCGGTCATGATTTTAATTTTCGTTTTTTCATCAGCAACATGACTGTCCAGCCTGTCCATCGCCTGTGCCATCCACTTCGCCCGATTCTTTTCATCCATTTCACAGAGTTTATCACAACCTTCAATTATCAGTTCCGCTTCCTTTTCACCGACATTGCGCTTAAGGCTGTCGGACATACGTTGCGGCCATTCGGCATTACCCATTGATATCTCCCGTGGTGTGTAAATTTCCTTTTCTAAATATACGCGGTTATAAAATAATAAGTTTCTTTCGCGGCAAACATGAATCAATGAAGTTTTTTGCTGTCCAATGATATTTTAATATTATTGAGAACATTCCATATATAAATTATTTTTATATATGAACTCAAAAAAAGCGATATTTTTGCCGCCGATAACCGGTCTTACTTTTGCCGGCAGCTTTGTGGCGGGCAAATATGCCATATTTGATATGCCACCCCTGACAATCACCCTGCTTCGCTATATAATTGCGCTTATTTTCCTGGGTTTACTATTACCGTATTATAAATTGCAGGCTTTGAAAGTCAACAATCGCGATCTGCCGAAACTGGCCCTGCTGGGTTTATTAGGTGTCATCGGCTATCATTTCTTCTTTTTTTCAAGCCTTAACTATACCGCCGTGGCCAACACCGCCATAATCAACGCCACCAGCCCTGTCATCACCGGCTTTTTGGCCTCCATATTCATCCGCGAAAGACTTTCCGGTATAAATTACACGGGTATCCTGATTGCCCTGGTCGGAGTACTCATCCTTCTGACGGGCGGCAAAATAGAAAACCTGACCGGTCTTAATTTCAATTTCGGTGATATCCTCATGCTTTGCGCGGTTGTCAGCTGGGCCATTTATGCCCTTATTGTCAAAACGCTCATGATAAAATATTCAGGATATAATGTAACATTCTATGGGGCCCTTTTCGGTGTCTTAATCCTGGCTGTCATAACTCCGATTTTTGAAGGTGTCAATCCCCACATCGGTGAGATCGGACCGACAACCGTTTATTCCATTCTATATATGGGTATTATTGCCTCCGGCGTCGGCTACTTTCTGTATAATCAAAGTGTCCATGAAATCGGTCCAACCCGGACATCAAGCTATGTTTACAGCACTGTCCCTGTTTTTGTCGCCGTCCTGGCCTTTTTATTCTTTGCCGAACCCATTACCCTGCTGATATTGCTGAGCATCTTGCTTATAATAACCGGGCTTCATCTGGTGCTAAGAAAATAATATAGTCTCTTGGTCGGCTCTTCCTTTAATAATAAATGCTTTTCGCAACAGAGAAAATTTATTCAAAGCCTACAAAAAGCCGCAGGCTGTGCGTAATATGTAAAAAGTTTTCAAATAAATATAAAGACTGTATATATCCCTGAAAATGAAAGCCGCTGTCGTAATTGGTAGTGATAAATCCTGCAAAAGAATAAAAATTAATAAGGAGTATCGAAATGCCCAAAAAGAAATGTCAACTAACAACATCGGCCGGTATCCCCGTCGGCGACAATCAGAATTCGCTGACCGCCGGTCCCCGAGGGCCTCTCCTGGTGCAGGATTGGCAGCTATTTGAAAAACACGCCCATTTCAATCGTGAACGTATCCCCGAGCGCGTGGTGCATGCCAAAGGCTCCGGTGCCTACGGAACCTTCACCGTTACCCATGATATCACCGAATACACAAAAGCAAAAATCTTTTCTAAAATCGGCAAGAAAACCGATTGCTTCCTGAGA
>QNAH01000163.1 GCA_003641425.1 Candidatus Zixiibacteriota bacterium | reverse complement strand
TGTATCATTGTTTTCGACAAAATAATTTCCGGCCACCCATAATGTTTCCCCCGCCGAATACATCGCCGAAACCGCATCACTGTTAAGTCCGTTGGTGCTGTCATACTGATTCCAGAAGTAATCGTCATAATACGAAAATGATAAACCCGCCCCGGTCGACATCCATACCGCACCATTATGATCGATTATATCCGTTATCGAATTGTCCGACAGCCCTCGCAGAACATTAGGTTCATCGAAGGACATCATTATCAGGGCGGATAATGAAGCCGGAAAAATCAGGATGAAAGCAAAGATCAGTAGTTTTTTCACAATTTGCTCCTAAAAAAAATAGCCCACAGCTTGGATAAGCATGGCTATCAATAATACTTGACATCATTCAAATATAATCAACAATAAAATGTTAGTTTTATCCTTATCAATACTTCTTTAGGCAGCACCTCCAGAGGTCAAAAATAGTAAATTTCCGGTCTAAGTCAAGTATAAACGCGAAATATTATCCCCTCAACTTATTTTAACACCCCAACTTCCGGCCGGTTCCGGAAAAACGCCCGGAGACCGCGGTTTTCCGCACCTTTTAATTCATCATATCAAATTGACGAATCTGTATCCTGTTGTATCCAATATAATATTTAAGGCAATTTCTACCCCAAAAACTGTATAAGAAGTTAAATCATTTGACAAACAGTCAGTAGCGGTATTACTATAAGAATATAAAAATTCTAATTCGGGGAAATGCAGGACATGAAAAGAATAAAAGCTTTGGTTTTCATTACTATCGCCGCCGGGATTGCGGCAATTGGAATATTACCCGGCTGTGACGAACTGGTCACAAATGAGACCAGGGACAGCATTGAAGTTACTCTTATTGTAAGAGACAGCACCTGTGTCGAATATTGCCATTCCGATGATGATTTTGAGGTCATGGCCGCAATCCGCCAGTGGGAATACTCGGGTCATTCCGACACCGTGTTCTATGATGATACACTATTTGGTCAGACAGCACTGTATTGCGGTCCCGAGTGTCACACCATGGATGGTTTTGTCTCCTGGCTCGACAATGATCCCGATACCAGCGGCTATCCTTTCGAACTGGGGTGTTACACCTGCCATCAACCTCATACCCTTCAACTCCCCGATTCAACCTGGAATTTTTCTCTCCGAGACACTTCCGCAGTTATCCTGGCGGGAGGACAAACGTTCGATTACGGCACCCGCGGCCGATCCAACATTTGCGCCAATTGTCACCGTTCCACGTATGATATGATCAATTGGGTCTATAGTCTCCAGATAAATGATGAACGGCTGACCGAGGTTCTGCATGCCGCTCATGAGGCGGACATGTTTTTGGGAGCCAACGGCTACGAATACACTACCTATACCTACGAAAGCGATCATAATGATGTCGTCTCCGAGGGGTGTGTCGGCTGTCATCAGGACTATGATGAAGGCTTCGCCCTCGGCGGCCACAGTCTCAATATCCGTGATGGCAACGGGCGCGCCGTCGAAGAAGGGTGTAACGTATGCCATACCGGCGATGATGAGTACAGTGATGCTACCATTGCCGCCAAACAGAGCATCTTCGATATCACGCTCAATGCTCTGAGAACGAAATTAATAAGTACGGGTATGCTTGATGATTCGACCTTTCTGCCGGACCCCGCATACGGTGTCATAGCTGATCCCGATTCTGTCGGAGCATTATATAATTATCTCTACCTGACCGCCGACAGAAGCCGTGGAATGCATAACTGGAGTTACGCCATGGGACTGATCACAAGCTCGATCACTTTCCTGAATACCACGGCAAAATAACCGGCTTTGAAGGCATAAAAAAAGCCCTGCACAAAGGCGGGGCTTTTTTGCATTTATTCAATGTTATTTATTGGCTTCGAATTTTGCCGTAAGAGCCGGAACCACCTCAAAAAGATCGCCGATAATACCAAAGCTGGCAATATTGAAAATCGGCGCATCTTTGTCCCGGTTGATCGCCACGATCGTCTTCGATGTCTGCATACCGACCAGATGCTGAATGGCGCCCGAGATTCCCACCGCAAAATAAAGCTTGGGGTTAACCGTCTTTCCGGTCTGCCCCACTTGATGACGGTATTCGATCCATTCGGCATCCACAATCGCCCGCGAGGCGCCAAGAGCCGCCCCGAGCGAATCGGCCAGTTTCCGGATCAACTCAAGATTCTCCGGTCCGCGGATTCCGCGCCCGGCCGCAACAATAATATCCGCCTCGTTAAGATTGACCGATGTCCCCACCTCAGTAATCATCTCTTTGACAGTACTCCGGGAACTGGTCGCCGATACATCCACCGTCTCGGTCACGACTTCGCCGTCACCGTCGCCGGATTCCTCGAATACTTTCGGACGCACCGTAATGAAGAATATTTTGCCGCCGTCATTCTGGCTCAAATCAACAATGACGTTTCCGCCGTATGCCGGTCGGGTCACTGTCACCACATCGCCATCGGCTTTAATTCCTGTTATATCAGAGGCCATAGCGCCGTCGTTCATCGCCGCCAGCCGGGCCAGCAACGCCTTGCCGTAAAATGTGGCCGGGCCGACGACCAGTTGCGGCTGATATTTCTCGATCAGACCGCTGATCACCCTGGCATACGATTCATCGTTGTAATATTTGAGAGCCGGACCCGAAACCGCCAGGACTTTGCCGCCGCCATGAGAGGCCAGTTCACCTGCTATTCCATCGGCCGATTCCGCCAGACAGGCCGTCATCAATTCGCCGCCGACCTTCTTCGCAACCGAGATCAGTTCAAAACTTACATTAGAGAGTTTACCATCCTTCTGTTCGGCAATTGCCAGGACTTTTATGGCCATTGCTTCTCCCTTCTATAATCAAATTGCTTTATTTTCAGACCGTTCGATACAATCATATTCTTCAAATTTATTGAATATAATAACGGCGGCCGATAGTTTCAATTCTTTTTTTAATTCATTACCTCAATTTAACTTGCGTGATCGGAGCTAAAATTTCCTGACAGATAATCATCAAAAAGCGCCTTGATATCACCCAGCGAATTGACTGTTTTAAGTTGCCGGCGCAGATGCGCCCCGCCCTGGAATCCCTTGGAATACCATGAAAGATGCTTACGCATCATCTTCGAACCGTTTTTTTCACCGAATCGGTCGATCATCATTTTTGAGTGCTCCAGAGCCAGTATGATTTTTTCTTCATCAGTCAAATCCGGCAAATATCTTCCCCGGTCGAGATAATGATTTATCCGGCTGAAAATAGTCGGGTCCTTCATCGCCGCCCTGCCAATCATAATGGCATCACACCCGGTCTCGACAAACATCCTTTTGGCGTCTTCCGGACTCTTCACATCGCCATTACCGATCACCGGAATGCCGACCTCTTCTTTCAATCGGGTAATTTTCGACCAGTCCGGGCTGTCGCCGTAATTCTGCGACCGGCTTCTGGGATGAAGAGTAATGGCGGCCACCCCAAGTTTTTCGGCCAGCTTTCCGACTTCAAGAAATACATCAGATTTGGCATCCCATCCTGTTCTCATTTTTATAGTTACAGGGATTGTGGAATTTTCGACCGCCGCCGCCATCAGCTCTTCGGCAAGCTTGAGATCTTTTAATATGGCCGCGCCACCGTTCTTTTTGACCACCTTTTTGACCGGACAGCCCAAATTTAGGTCAATTAAATCCGGCTCATATTCTGCCACCTTTTTGACCGCTGTGACCATATATTCGGGCTTTGAGCCGAATAATTGGACACCGATCGGGTGCTCATCCGGGGTGATATCGATCATCCGGATGGTTTTTTCCTGTTTCATAAAAATGGCATCGGCCGAGGCCATCTCCGTGTAACACAAAGCGGCGCCGTATCGGCGCGCCAGCAACCTGAAGGGGCGGTTGGAAATACCGGCCAGCGGGGCCAAAAACAGCCGCCCCTTGATGGTCAAGTTTCCAATATCCATGCCGACAATATAATTAAGCCATTAAGCTATGGCAAGTGATAGTGTATGATTGTGAAAAAGTCAATAAATCGAAATCAAATATAAGAATAGCGTATATTTTGAAAGGAGTCCCGTATGCCGGAAATCATTGTGAAATACGAGGACAAGGTAATCGAGAGGGTGGTCTCGGAAAAAAAGAGAATGACAATCGGCCGCACCTCCGACAATGATATTGTTCTTGATAACCGGGGTGTCTCCCGAAAACACGCGCAGATCGAATTTAACGACAACGCCGCCGTGATTATCGACAACGAATCCTTGAACGGAACCTTTGTCAATAATCGCAAGGTGGGCGAAGAGATCCTGCGCGACAATGATGTTATCACCATCGGGAAATTCTCCCTGACCTACCGCAGCCAGGTCCAGCACGAGGATACGGGAGCGCACCTCGACGGAACCATGGTCCTGAAAACAAAAAAGCAGAAAGAATTGATCAAGCGCGACCAGTATGAAAAAGAGCTGATCCAGCAGATGGGCGGTTCGGTCCTTCTCGGCGAGGAAAACAGCGATTTCTCCGAATACCAGATCGACCACAATGTCACCACCATCGGCAAGGCGAAATTCGTCCATGTCCATGCTAAGGGATTTTTGCTTTCAGGAATTCAGGCCAAGATCGTCAAGGAACATGATCAGTTTACAATCGTCAACCTGGGACGTAGGGGCAAAACCCGGGTCAACGGCGAACCGATCAACCGTCAAAACCTTAAAAACGGAGACCTTATTCAGGTCGGTAAAACGGTATTCACTTTTGTAGAAGGACGATAACTGATGAAGATTGCCCTGATATCGGATGTGCATGGTAACTTGGAAGCGTTGGAAAATGTCCTTCGAGATATAGAAAAGCAGGGGGCGGAAAAAATCCATTTTTTGGGTGATGCTGTCGGATACGGCTGCAATCCCAATGAATGTGTCAAGTTGATTTCCAATCACTGCGATATCAAGTTGCTGGGGAATCACGATTTCGCCGCCATGGGCCTTGAATCGATCGAAAACTTCAATCAGATGGCAAAGGCATCTATGGACTGGACTCAGACCAAACTCAAACCAAAATCGGTCCGATTGCTTGCGGATTTCGATATGGATGCGGTCTTTCTTGACTACTACCTGGTTCACTCGTCGCCCACCGAACCTGAAAAATGGCGTTATATTCTCAGCATCGATCAGGCCGAAGATCATTTCGAGAAATTCTCCCAGACCTTTTGTTTTGTCGGCCACTCCCATAGCCCGACATATTTTGAAAAGGATCCCGAAGGTTATATTACCCAACATTTCAAACCAGAGATGGAATATAACCGGGGTTACAGATATATTATCAATATCGGCTCGGTCGGACAGCCGCGTGACAATGATCCGAGAGCGTGCTATGTCATTGCAGACACCGATACCAATTCGATAATATACCGTCGTGTTGAATATGATATTAACAAGACTCAGGATAAAATGCGAAAGGCAAAGCTCCCCGATTTCTTGATAGAACGACTGGCTGTGGGAGCTTAAGGGGTTAGAAATGCTTAAGAAATATTCTTCATATGTGCTCTGCTTTCTGGTATCATTGTTTGTTGTCGCCCTGTATATCAATAACTTCTCCCCCATGGTCCGGCTTGAGTGGAAAGTCCAGGATATGATGTATTCTTTCCGGGGGGAAGAAAACTTCTCCTCGAAAATTATTATGATTGATATTGACGACAAAACTCTCGACGAGTTCGGGGATTGGCCGTGGCACCGTGACAGAATTGCCGACCTGCTTGCCGCAGTCGGACACGGGGAACCCAAGACTGTCCTTCTGGACTTGTACTTCGACCCGGATATCAATGAAGATACCTCGGGTTACACCGAAATCCTGGCCGGACAGATGTCCTGGATGCAGAATGTTATAGTCCCATATGAATTGAGCCCGTCCGAATTCATGAAAAATAAGATCTCCACCCCCAAATATCTATACAAATCATCCATGCAGGTCAACTCGGACCTGGGCATTCTTGACGAAAATTCAAGTCTTCAGACACATAAAGTATTTCTTCCCCCGGATCCCATCTGCGAATACGCCGCCGGCCTGGGATTTAAATACAATGTGTACGATAAGGACAGAAAGATACGCTGGGAACCGCTCTTTGCATACTATGAAGGATATTATTACCCGTCCTTGGCCCTGATGGCATCTGCCAATTATCTGGGCATTCAGCCATCTTCAATGGTCATCGATGGCGGAAGCGGCGTCAATTTGGGAAACAAAAAAATCCCGACTAATGAACGCGGCGAAATGTTTATCAATTACAATAAAGCGGGAAAATCATTTTCGCGCGTATCCGCCTCGGATATCCTCAATGAAAGATACAATGCCGCAAATATTAAAGGAAAATTGGCCATCATTTCCGTTTCCTCGGAATTTATTACCGACTATTATGCGACCCCTGTTTCGGATAATCTTCAGGCTACTGAAAAAACGGCAAATGTCCTTGAAAATATAATAAATTCGAATTTTATCAATCGTATGGATTCGGCGCCCGGGCGTGATACTCTGGCGCTTCTTATCCTCGGCGCCCTGTTTGCTTTTATATTGCC
>QNAH01000162.1 GCA_003641425.1 Candidatus Zixiibacteriota bacterium | reverse complement strand
AGCCGCGACAGTACAGGTCGATTCGCTGGCCGAAGCCGACACCGAGGGATTTATGGAAGGCGTCTGGTCGGTGGCAGTCAATGGCAAGGCATGGGATAAGAAGTATGTCAATTGCTGGGGACCATTATTTAATGCCGACGGTACACTGGTGGCGGCCGAGGTCCGAACGGGCATCTGTGAATATTCGATTGGTGTCAACGATTCTATATGGACGGAAAAATACGGCTGTGTCTGGGAACCGATTTTCAAACCGGGTACTGATTCGGTGGTTGCCCCGGTCAGGATAAAGGGAAGCTGGACATTGGCACGGGACGGCCAGCCAGTCTGGAACAGCTGCTTTATTCAAATGTGGAGGGCGAAATTTAGCTCCGATGGCAAGCGGCTGGCGGCAATTGTCTCAAATGATTTCGGTCGCTGGACGATTGCGGTGGACGATGTGCCATGGAAGAAAACCTGGGGTGATATGGTGCTTGATCCCGTATTCTCGCCCGACGGGAACCGGGTCGCGGCAGTGGTGAAAGAAAACAATCGCTGGACCATTGCGATCGACGGTAAGGCATGGAAGAATGATTTCGAGATGATCTGGAACCCGGTCTTTTCGCCGAACGGAAGTCATGTTGTCAGTCGAATCGAAAAGAGTGGAAAGAAGTATATTATCGTAGACGGCAAAGTGAATAACCGGCCGTTTGATATGCTCTGGGAGCCGGTATTCAGTCCTGATGGTAAGAATGTCCTTTTGAGATATATAGAAGACGGCAAGTATTTCCGGGAAGTGCTCCCGGCCGACAAATTATTTGGCTGATATTGTGTGAAAGGGTTATTTAATCATGTATGAATTCTCGCGGGGCCCGCTTGTCTGGATTGCATTTGTAATCTTTTTTGGCGGAAGCCTGTACCGCCTGATTTCGATGATTATCAATTCAAAAAAGGAAAAGGTGGTGCATCCGTACATGAGCTGGAAATACGGCCTGCGGTCGATTTTACATTGGGTTGTCCCGATGGGCACGCGCAACATGCGTATCCAGCCTGTTTTTACCGTCCTTTCATTTCTATTTCATGCCGGCTTGATTTTAACGCCGCTTTTTGTACTCGGGCATGTGATGCTGTGGAAAGAATCCTGGGGGATAAGCTGGTGGACGTTTCCGGAAACTCTCAGCAATATGATGACCATCATGGTGGTCATTACGGGGGTGATTTTTGTTCTCCGGCGTATCGCCGACCCGACTGTCAGGTATGTTTCGACCTTTAAAGAATATTTGATGCTGCTGGTGGTGCTGGGGCCTTTTATAACCGGCCTGATGGCATACTATCAGCTTTTTGATTATAGGACAATTATCACCATACATATGTGGACCGGGGCGATTTGGCTGATTGCCATACCGCTGACCTGGTTGAGTCACATGTTTTATTTTCCGTTTACACGCGCCTATATGGGCAGTGAATTCGGATTTGTCAGACGTGCCAGGGATTGGTGATACGGCAATGATTTTTTGGAGGATGTAGATAGATGGAAGATCGGCCAGAAAGTCAGGTGGTTGATTCCGGTCTGGATGAGACTATCAAGAAGCTTACTCCGGATCAGATCGAGCGGGTAGTCCGGCATGTCATGGATAATGAAACGTCGGCCCGCCTGAAGGTCTATGTCGATACCTGCGTCCACTGCGGTTTATGCTCCGAGGCCTGTCAGACATATATATCGCGGGATCGCGATCCCTGGTTCTCGCCGGTGGCCAAAGTAAAAAACAGTATCTGGGAGCTGATCAGGCGCAAGGGTAAAGTGGATGGAGCCTTTATTCGCCGGATGTCGCGAATAGTCTTCACCGAGTGCGCCGTTTGCCGCCGTTGCAGTATGTACTGCCCGTTCGGAATTGATATTGCCTATCTGCTTCTTGTCGGGCGCCGGATCTGTTCTTTACTCGGTGTGGTCCCGAAATATTTACAGGATACCACCAACAGTCATGCCGCCACCAGTAATCAGATGTGGGTGCATCAGGACGAGTGGATAGATACGCTTCAGTGGCAGGAAGAAGAGGCCCAGTTCGAGATTCCGTCGGCGCGGATTCCTCTCGAGAAGGAAGGTGCCGAGATAATGTATTCGGTAATCGCGCCGGAGCCGAAAATCCTTGCCCAGCTTCTGGGCAACATGTCTCAGATATTCACAGCCGCCGGGGCCGACTGGACGATGCCGGCAACCGACGGGTGGGACAACAGTAATATGGCGATGTACTCGGGCGATTTTGAAGTGATGGGCCGGGTCGAAAGACTGCACTGGGATACGGCGGCCAGGCTGAAAGTCAAGAGAATCGTCATGGGTGAGTGCGGCCATGCCTTCCGCGGCGCGGTTTACGACGGGCCGAGATGGCTGGGCTGGCAGTATCCGCCGATACCGATGGTTCATGCTATCGAATATTACTATGAGTTGCTTTCGACCGGTAAAATAAAGGTCAAAGAAAAATATAAACCGCATGTGACCGTTCAGGACCCATGCAATACTGTCCGCGGGCGGGGATTGGGCGACAAACTGCGTTATGTCATCGATGCCCTATGTGAGAATTTTACCGATGTTTCACCCAACCATGAGCATAATTACTGCTGTATGGCGGGCGGAGGTACCATCAACTGCGGGCCGCCGTGGAAAAAATCGCGGATGCTCTCCAACCGTGTCAAGGCGGAACAGCTGGAGGCGACCGGGGCCGAGATCGTCATCACGCCGTGTCATAACTGCCACAGCGGTATCGAAGATGTCATCGGTTTTTACAAACTCGGGATGCATGTCAAGTTTATCAGCGAGATAATGGTGGAAGTTATGGATGTGCCTGAAAATCTGAAGGCATGAGGGATGAATATGTTAAGGTTATACGGGAATATCAAAAATTACCAAATCATATTGTTAGCCGTCTGTCTTTCATTAATGGTCGTTTTCGCATCGGGCTGCGGCAAGAGTGACGCGGGCCAGCAGATAGAACGAGCGGATATTATAACCATCGATGCCATGACTGTTTTCGGGCGGCTGTCACGCCCGGCGGTAGACTATCCTCACGATATGCATACGCGAGCGCTGAAGGAGCGCGGCAAGGAATGCGCCGACTGTCATCTTAAGGACGATAAAGGTGTCATGTCGCAGAAGTTCATGAGACTTACCGATGAGAACGAAAAGACGACAATGCAGATATATCACGATAATTGCATCACCTGTCATAAAGAATTAAGGGCGGGAGGTTTTGAGGTCGGACCGGTCGTATGCGGTAATTGCCACAGCCGCAAGCCGGAATATGTTTCTTCGCGGCAGCCGATGAGCTATGATTATTCGCTGCATTACCGCCATGTCAAGGCCAATAACGATAGTTGCGGATTATGTCACCATGTCTATGATGAACAGAAAAAGGAACTGGTTTATATCAAGGGTCAGGAAAGCTCCTGCCGCGATTGTCATCAGAAAGAAAAGATCGAAAACGTGATCTCCATGCGAGAGGCCTCTCATCAGTCCTGCATAGGCTGTCATATCGAAAAGCAAAAGGGCTTTCAGGAATGTTCAGGGTGTCACGATGCCAAAATCCTCGGGGCGATCGAGAGGGTCGATATACCCGGTCGTATTGAGCGAAACCAGCCTGACTTTACACTGATCGGAGCGGCCGAGAAAGATATTGAATCGAGCAAAATGAATAGTGTTCCTTTTGATCATAAAGCCCACGAAGGATTTACGAATTCATGCCGCGATTGTCATCATGAGACCCTTAAAGCGTGCAAAGAATGCCATACGCTTGCCGGTGACGAGGTGGGCGACGGGATAACAACTCAGCGCGCGATGCATGAAATGAAATCCGGCCATAGTTGTGTCGGCTGTCATGAAAAGCATAAATATGATCCGCAATGCGGCGGATGTCATTCATTGATGGAACAGGGGCGGCTGTCACAGCACGCCTGCGAGATCTGCCATGCCGGACCGGAACCTGAGAAACTGGCGAAAGCAAAGGGTAAATATAAATCAATTGCGGATTTTAAGCCGCCCAGGAGCAAGACGAAGCTGACCATGGCGGCAAAGGATATTCCCGAGGAAGTGACTATCGGGATTATGGCCGAAAAATATGAGCCGGCCAAGATGCCGCATCGCAAAATAATCGATACACTGATGAATCATATAAAGAACAGCCGGATGGCAACATACTTCCATGGACACGAGGATGTCGTCTGTCAGGGATGTCATCATCACAGCCCGATTGGGCATAAGCCGCCGCTGTGTGAAAATTGTCACGGCAAACCATTTGATCAGAGTAATCTGCAGATACCGGGCCTGTATGGGGCCTATCACCGGCAGTGCCTGGGGTGTCATGAGCAGATGAATATAAAACTGGAAAAAGATTGTGAAGGCTGTCATGCCGCAAAACAGAGTTGATATATACCGGCTTCAGGCTGTGAATATACAAAGGAGCAGGGGATGACCGTATCGAGAAGAAGGTTTCTTGAATGGGTGGCCGCCGCAGGCGTCGGAACAGCCGCGGCATCATCGGCCAAAGCCGCACATGGTGAATTCAGCGGCTATCCGGACAGCTATGGTGTCCTGTTCGATGCGACCTTATGTTTGGGATGTCGTTCATGCGAAAAGGCCTGTAACGAAGTGAATAAACTTCCGGCTCCGGAAAAATTGTTCACCGACTTAACGGTGTTCGATGAAAAAAGACGAACCGATTACCGGACGTTCACGGTTGTCAATCGTTATAACGATACCGGGGCGGATAAACCGGTCTATCGTAAAATACAGTGCAATCATTGCCTTGAACCGGCCTGCGCCTCCGCCTGCTTTGTCGGGGCCTTCAAAAAGACACCGGAAGGGGCGGTCGAATATGATGCCTCGGTGTGTGTCGGATGCCGTTATTGTATTATAGCTTGCCCGTTCAATATTCCAGCCTATGAATATAATGAAGCGCTGACCCCGAGAGTCATGAAATGTACTCTCTGTCTGCCTCGGCTCAGAGAAGGAAAACTGCCGGGCTGTGTCGAGGCCTGTCCGGTGGAAGCTCTTACATTCGGCCGCAGAAAAGACTTGATCGCCATTGCGCATGAAAAAATCAGAAAATATCCCGGAAGATATATAGATCATATTTACGGACAGCACGAGATGGGCGGTACAAGCTGGATGTATTTGTCCGGCGTTCCCTATACCAAAATCGACCTCCGAACCGATCTGGGAACCACCCCGGCGCCGGAATTCACATCAGGTGCGCTGGCCATGGTGCCGATGGTGATCGGTCTGTGGCCGGTTCTGCTGGGCGGCATATATAAAATCACGCAGAGAAAAGAAAAGATTGCCGATGCCGAAAGACGGCAGGAGGTGGCAAACGCCATAGCCGCGACTCAGGGTGAAGCCGATGCCAAAGCCAGGGCGGCCGCAGAAAAATTCCAGAAAGATAAAGAGAGAGCGGTCGATATGGCGGTCAAGAAAGCATTGGCCGATGCGGACAAGGAAAAAGGGAAGGAGGGCGAGTGATGACGGATCAAGAAATCACCATGGAAAAGAAGTCGATTTTTACGCCCTTCAATATTATTTCGGCAATAATCATCATAGTCGGCCTGGTGCTGACCTATTTGCGTTTTACCAAAGGGCTGGGGGCGGTCACCAATCTCGATGATACCAATCCATGGGGTATCTGGATCGGTTTCGATCTCCTGACCGGTGTCGCTTTGGCGGCGGGCGGTTATGTCACCGCGGCGGCCGTGGAAATTTTCGGCATGAAAAAATATCACTCAGCCGTCAGGCCGGCGATATTGACCGGTTTTCTGGGCTATTCACTGGTGGTTTTCGCATTGCTTTACGATGTCGGCCGCCCGTGGCGGCTTCCATATCCTTTCTTTATAAGTCAGGGAGTGACCTCGGTCATGTTTGAGGTAGGCGCCTGTGTCGCCCTGTATCTAACTGTCTTATTTTTGGAATTTTCACCGGCGGCGCTGGAATGGCTGGGACTCAAAAAGCTTCGTTCGCTTATTGTCAAACTGACTATTGCCCTGACCATCCTGGGGGTTGTTCTTTCAACCCTGCATCAATCATCGTTGGGGGCCATGTTCCTGCTGGCGCCATCGAAACTCCACCCGCTCTGGTATTCGCCTTATTTGCCGGTCTTTTTCTTTGTCTCCTCGATTGCGGCCGGATTATCGATGGTGCTCTTCGAGGGAACACTGGCGCACCGGCACTTCCATCACAAGATGGATGAGGCGCATCTGGCCGAGCATGATAATCTTGCCTTTGGCTTCGGTAAAGCCGCGGCGCTGGTGCTGGCCGGCTATTTCGCCATCAAAATTTTCGGTATCGCTCTGGGCAATAACTGGCATTACCTTTCGACCCCATACGGTCTCTGGTTTATGCTGGAGATGTTGGGATTTGTGCTTTTGCCGTGTTTCCTTTTCGCCATCGGTACCCGTGATCGAAATGCCAGGCTTATACGCGTCTCCGCATTTATCACCGTATTCGGGATATTCCTGAATCGAATAAACATTACCCTGATCGCTTTCAACTGGCAACTACCGTGGGATGAGAGATATTTCCCGAGCTGGATGGAGATCGGTATCTCGGTGTTTGTGGTTACGGTGGGACTTTTGGTCTATCGCTTTATCGT
>QNAH01000161.1 GCA_003641425.1 Candidatus Zixiibacteriota bacterium | reverse complement strand
GCCGCCGAACCCCGCCCGACGGCGGCGATTCCTTCACGGCGGCAAAAATCAATGATCTGCCCGACAATCAGGAAATAATCGACAAAACCGGTTCGCTGTATGACGGATAGTTCATATTCGAGACGGGCCAGGTAAGGTCCGGAAAAATCGGGCCGGCGACGGCGCAGACCTTCGAGGGCATCGTTGGTGAGCCGTTCGGCATGATCACCGTCAACGGCAATATCGGGTAGAATATTTTTTCTTTCGGGGAAGACAAGATGGCATCTTTCTTCAATAAGACGGTTGTTTTTAACGGCGTCGGGAAAGGCTTCAAAGAGGTGGTTGTACTGCACGGGGTCGCGGAAGTACTCGTCGGTGTGTGCACATTCACCTTTAGGAAGATTATCCAGCAGATAACCGCCGTTGATGGCTCTCAGCAGCCGATGGCGCCGGAAATCGTTTTTATCGAAAAAGCTTATCGAGGGAGAAGCGGTGGTTTTTATTTTTTTCGCCCGGGCGAGTTGTTCGACTCGATACGGATTATCGTACGATAATCTTATATACAAATTGTTGCCATATACTTCTTTTAGTTTCTCCGAATTTTCTGTTAAATCGGTAAGACAGATGAGGTTTTCACGGAATTCATACAGCTCGTTCACGGATGGAGACCCGTGAAGCTGACAATATGTAACAAGCCTCGACAGGTTTTTGAAACCGTCGTGATTTTCGCATAGCAACAGGAGTCCGCCCGGGACAGTCGAAAGCTCAGCCCCGATGATCGGTTTAAGACCCCTTTCATGCGCGGCAAAATAGAAATCATAACAGCCGTAGAGGTTATTAAAGTCGGCCAGTATCAACGCCGGAAAGCCGCGGTCTGCGGCCGTGGATATTAAACATTCCGGCGTAATTGTCCCGTACAGCAGTGAAAAACTACTGCGACAGACCGGGAGTACGTAATTCATAACCGGTATCACCACGTTTGTATCTTGACGACAGCGAGAAAGTCCGGCCGGTAGTGACGGCAAAAAATCCGGCCTTTTGCCGGGCATAATCAAGCCCCTGCAGAAGGCGCCGGCCCTTTTCGATGCGGTCATCAAGGAAGGTTTGATTATCGATGTAGTTTTTCAATCCGGCCAGGGTAACACCGACCAAACGGATACCCTGCCGTCGTGTGAAGGTTCTGAGAAACATGCTCCGGACCACGGGGAAGATGCTGTTCTGGTCATTTGAGGCGGGATTAATGCGCCCGGCCGCTTCGATTGTCTGAAAATCAGCATAGCGGAACTTAATCCTGACAGTCGTGCTTTTTTTCGACAGTGTCCGCAATTTCCGGGCCGCTCGTTCCAGCAGGTAATAGAAATGGGACAGCAGGACGGAACTGTCGGTGATATCGTCGGCAAAACCGGTTTCCCGGCTGACCGATCGAATCGCCTTGTGATCGCGCAGGGGTATGCCGTCTTCGCCTCGGCTGTAGGCGGCGATTTTAAGACCGTTTATGCCAAAAACCGTTTTCAGGTACTGCTCGGGAATGGCGGCCAGTTGACCGGCTGTTCTTATTCCCATCTCGTGCAGTATTTTTTCGGTGGTTAGGCCGACACCGGGAATTTTGCGCACCGGCAGACGGGCAAAGAAATTATGCAAATCGCCCGGTTCCAGCAGTGTCAATCCCATCGGTTTTTTATATTCGGAAGCGATCTTCGATGCCACCCGGCTGGGTGCGATACCGATCGAGGTGGACAGCGCCAGACGTTCCCATATTTCCTGCTGGAGTGACTCGCCCAATTGCCTGGCACCGCCAAAGGGACGTATGGCACCGGTTATATCAAGGCAGGCCTCATCCTGCGAAATACGCTGGAGGTCGGGGCTGTATCGGTAAAGGATTTCGAAGAAGCGATCCGAGTATGCTTGAAACCGGTGAAAATCACCTTTAAGAAAGACGCCGTCAGGGATCAAACGGGCCGCCTCGCAAAGCGGTGTCCCGGTCCTTACCCCGCGGGCGCGGGCCTCGTAGCTGGGGCAGGCGACCACGCCGCGTTCATGTTTGAGCCCCCCGACCATAACCGGTCGGCCCATAAGGGAACGGTTGATAGACTGCTCCACCGAGGTGAAGAAGGCATCGACATCAATGTATAAATATATTCCCATCAATTTCCTCCGCTATCAATAACGGAAGAAATGCGGAAAACGAAATCACTTCCAAATCACATTAGGGTAATTTAATCATATGCGGCGGCAGGACAATCGGCTCACCGTGAACCTGTTTACGCCATGTAAATATCTCCCGCCCGGCAAGGTCATCGACAATATCGGATATCCAGAGAGCCGCCAGGAAGCCGGAATTGTCGAGCTGGGCGATAAGATTTTGGGCCAGATAGTAATTGCTGACGGCCGGACCGCGGCCGAAACGAAACATAAGATTTTCATGGGTCTCATCGCAGTATATGGCCGGAGATTTGACATTGCGGCGGAAATCGAGAAACCTGAGATCCGCCGATTCGGCTCTTTCCGGTATTACAAGATTTTCTTTGATTTTCCAGCGGCGGCGGGGAAGCGCCAGTTCAATGAAAATCAATCGCCCGTATCTATCAAGATGAAATGACAATGTCTTCGATTCGATGTATGAGAAAAAACGGGGCCGCTCATCCGGGTACTCCACCGCCAGGTACAGCTCTTCTTCTTCGAGCTGATAAAAACCCCGACCGTGTGGAATAATACCGGTCGGGGCATTTACACGAATCTTTGGAGCCTTTATCGGCATGGCATCATTACAGCTCCCGCAGTTTCTCCTTGGCCTGTTCGGCCTCGAGAGTCCCGGGGAATTCATCGATTAGTTTCTGAAAGGTCGCTCTGGCATCCTTTTTCCGTCCCAGTTCTTCATAAGAGCGCGCCATTTTGTAATAGGACCCGGCTCTTTTCTCGGAATTAGGGTAATCATTCAGAAGAGTCTGGAATTCATCGATGGCGGCTTTGAAATTATCCATCGAATAGTATGACTCCCCAACCCAGAAACGGGCATTGTCGGCCATATCCTGCTGGCCGCAATATTTCAGGTAATCGGTAAAACCCTGGATGGCCTCCTCGTACTGACCGCGCCGGATATTGATAAACGATTCATCGTAGAGTTCCTGGCAATTAATACCGGGTATAACCTGAGCAGTCGTCGTATCGGCGGTATCGGTCGGGATAACCTGTGGTTTTATCGCAACCCCGCCGGTGCTTCGCTCGGCCATATATGTGACCTTTCCCTGCAGGTCGTTCATGTTGGCCTGAAGCATCTGGAACTGCTCCAGAATATCGCTCAGCGAACTGCGAATCTCGGCCCGAAGTTTAACCGATTCTTCGCCGTTTGCATAGAAAAGTGAATCGAGACGCTCGAGAGAATCCTTCATCTGTTGCTGATCGGCACGGATGCGGTTAATCTTGGCATCAACCGCATCAATATCACGCTTCATGCAGCATCCGGATACAATGACCGCAATCAGGACAAAAAGCAGGACGATTTGTATTTTGCTTATTAAACGCATCACGTCTCACTTTATTGTGAAACAATTCTGAACTCACAGCGCCGGTTTTTGGCCCAGGCCTCTTCATTCGATCGCGGATCGGCCGGCCGCGTTTTACCGTAGCTGATGATTGAAATTCGGCCGGCTCCGACACCGAGTTGATTTATATAGTCCATGGCCGATTTGGCGCGTTTTTCGCCGAGCGAAAGGTTATATTCAACAGTTCCGCGTTCGTCGCAGTGTCCCTCGATCTTGATGATGACATTGGGATTGTCCTTCAGAACCCTGGCATTGTGTTCCAGCGCCTGTTTGGCTGAATCAACCAGATTGTACTTATCAAAGTCGAAGTAGACCGTCATAAAATCTGATTCGCTGATCTTGATGACTTCCGGCTCCGGTTCGGGTTCCGGCTCCGGTTTCGTTTCTTCCACAGGCGGCGGTGTCGTTTCTTCAATAACCGGTGCTTCCGGTTCCGGCGGCGGCGGGCCGCCACAATTCAGACCAAACAATAATGGAAATGTCAACAACAGCGCGAAAAGAATAAATCTCTTCATTTTTCTGCCTCCTTGGAAATTTTAACAGTGTCCTTATTTGGCTTCATACTAAGTAAAATTAAGATTCCGGTCAACCAAAAAATTATGATTTAACCGATAGAAATCCCTCCTTTTGAGTTTTGTTTACTTTATATACGGTGACCAGGCCGGATTTGAACAACCGCCGCCGCTGGATATTTTACGCTGATTCCGGCCAAAAATATCCATTGTATAAAGTTCTTGGACTCCCATGCGGGTCGATGTAAATATGATATGATTACCGTCCGGTGACAGGCTGGGATTCTCATTGTTGCCGTAATCGGCCAGGACCCGGAAATCTTTCCCGGTTACATCGACCGACACAATACGAAACTGGCTTCCCCTGCTGGCATAGACAATTCTGTCGCCGCGCGGCGACCAACATGGAGAATCGTTATAATTGCCGTGATAGGAAATTCGCCTGACATTCAAACCTTCTTTGTCCATGATATAAATCTGCGGCGATCCGGCCCGATCGGAAGTGAATGCGATCTCCTTACCGTCGGGCGACC
This sequence comes from Candidatus Zixiibacteriota bacterium, assembly GCA_003641425.1. Classification (GTDB taxonomy): domain Bacteria; phylum Zixibacteria; class MSB-5A5; order GN15; family PGXB01; genus PGXB01. Next base: position 2,049 of record QNAH01000161.1, on the reverse strand, counting down.
AGGTCGGCGCGGTTTCGATCGCCCAGCTATTGGTCAGCCGTTTCTTGATCTTTCCCTTGCGGTCGAGCAGGTATATCTCCGAGTTGCCGTCTTTGGTCAGAACGCAGGCTATGCTTTTTCCATCGGGTGACACTTCAGGAGCTGTATTCAGGCCCGGGTTGGAAGCAATTAAATCGACGGAGTTGGTTTTCAGGTTAAGCATGTAGATATGCGGCTCATCATCGACATAACTGGTAAAATATATATACTCACCGTCGGGACTGAAGGCCGGCAAAATATTAATCGAGCCGTTGTTGGTCAATTGCCGCTCGTTCTTGCCGTCAAAGTCGGCGATGAAAAGCTCCTGGGCATCGCCGTATTTCCTGGAATAAACGATTTTGGTTCGATATATTCCCTCGTCGCCCAAAAGAGATTTTACGATATCATTGGCGATTTCATGCACCAGAGCCCGGTAATCACCTTTGGCGGTTTCGAACCGTTCTTTTTTGATTTCGCGTTCGCTGTCGGTCGAATAGAGACGATACCGTACGCGGATATTATTGCGCGGGAACTCGACCTCCAGTTTGATCACGTACTGGGCGGCGAGACGTTTCCATCCCAGAAGGGTCATCCGATCCATTTCCATGTGGCGCATAAAAAAGGTATCGAGCGGTACATTTTCAAAATAAGGGGAAAAGTCAAGGTCATTCTGAAGAATGATACCGCAATTCCTTATAATAACCGAGTCGGAGGCGGTGATATACTCGATACCGACGTACCGGGCCTCCTCGACCGCTATCTTGGTCGGCTCGAATGTCCGGCGCTCCTGCAGGCGACCGGTGTAGTCTTTTACATTCAGACCGGACTGCCCGAATACGGATGTGCCCAGTATCGATAGTATTGCAATTATAAAGATTTTATCAAATCGTTTCATTTTTCTATCCCGGTGAATAAGGAAATTCAAGATGGATACCAATTATCTCATCGGTGAACTCGTTGGGCAGCGGGGGGAGCGGTTGCGAGAGTTTTACGGCCCGCTCACAGGCCGAATCGAAAGCATCGATCCCCGATGACCTTTCGACCTCGATTTTTATTATGCGGCCCGAACGAATCACCTGAAAATATATTATACAACTTATCGGCTCGTTGGCATAAACCGGATTGGTCCAGTTGCGCTCGATTTTACTGAATGACTGGACAAACCAGTAAGGATAATTGAATGAAGCATTGTCGATAGCCGCTCCGCCGAATCTGGATCCGGCTCCAAGATTTTCACTGACATCCTTTTGACCGTTTTCCAGACCGGCCCTGTTTTCCTTCCCGGTTTCAGCCTTTGGTTTGTAGCTGTCATCCTTCGGTTTTTCTTTTGGCTTTGGTTTGGGTTTTTCCACCGGTTTGGCCTCGGTTATGGACTTAGTCTCGGTCACCACCGCAACCGGTTCATCGGCGGTCACCGGTGTGGGAATGGCTACCGGTTCCATTACCTCTGGCTGCGGTTGTACCGCCGGAAGGGCTGTTAAACTCACATTTATAACATCGCCCATGTCGAGTTTATACTGTGGTTTGAAAGGTGTTAGAATCACCAGCGTTAGAATAACGGTAAAGTGAAGCAGAAATGAAAGTGCCAGATCCTGTTTCATTTCTTTTTCTTCAGTATATCTTCATCCTTGGTGGTGATAAGACCAAGATCTTCGATGCCCATCAGTTTCAAGCGACCCATAACATCAACCACCACCCCGTACGGAACCAGTGAGTCGGCCCTCAGAAACACGGATGATTTATTAATTTTGCGCAATTCGCGATCCATCTGATTTTCGAATTTATCCAGCGTGGTCCACGTGTCATTAATAAATATACCGCCTTTGCGGTCAATAGTAAGGACAACACCTTCCGCGCTTTCGTCGAGTGCGGCGGTTTTTGTCTTGGGGAGTTCGACCTCGATGCCGGATTGCAGCAGGGGCGCGGATATCATGAAGATGATCAGAAGCACCAGCACAACATCAACCAGATTGGTGACATTAATCTCGGCCATCGCCCTGTATTCCCGTTTTCTCATTCAGACAAATCCTT
>QNAH01000160.1 GCA_003641425.1 Candidatus Zixiibacteriota bacterium | reverse complement strand
TCGATTCCGCCCTCGATCTTAACCGCCTCGGCATAAGCCTCTTTCAAAAACCGCCCGGCATTGATGATGGCGACTTCGAACGACGGCTGGTACGACAGGAACGGCATGTCGGCGATGACCAGCGCGTTTCGGGTTCCGCGCGCCACCGCGCGGGTATGTGCGATCATGACATCCATGGTAATCGGAAGTGTGCTTTTTTCGCCGTGGATAACCATCCCGGCCGAATCCCCGACCAGGAGAGCATCAATACCGGCGCGGTCGAGAAATTTCGCGGTAAAATAATCGTAGGCTGTCAGCACCGCAATTTTCTCGCCGTGCTTCTTTTTCTTTATGAATGTACTGACGGTGATTTTCTTTTTGGAACTGTTTTCATTGTGAACAGACATGACAACCTCGATTATCTGATTACATGTCCTGCCGGTACATAGTACTTTTTGCCGGAGACAGGTTTTTTGATCTCCTCGATTAAACTCTCGAAATCGGCACTGCTGGCCACGAAGTCGATATCATCGGTCTTGATCACCAGCAGGGGAGAGTCATCGTAATGGAAGAAGAAATAATTGAAGGCCTCGTTCAATTCGTTCAAATATTCGGTATCGATTGTCCGCTCGAAACCGAAATTGCGTTTTTTGATCCGCTCCAGCAAAACCGGGGTCGAGGTCTGCAGATAGATGGTCAGGTCCGGTTTGGGAATATCCGCTTTTAGAAGCGGGAGGAATTTTTCATACAGTATCAGTTCGCGTTTGGAAAGATTGACCGTGGCGAAAATATGATCGCGGATAAAGGAATAATCGGCGACAATTTTTTCGGCGAACAGGTCGCGCACCAACAGCGATTGCTGTTGCTGCTGATAACGGGTTAGAAGAAAGAACAACTGAGCTGAAAAGGCATATCTTTTTCTGTCTTTATAGAAATCGACCAGAAAAGGATTGTTCATGGCATCGTCTAACAGGAGCTCGGCGCCGATTTTATCCGCCAGCATCCGTGCCAGCGTTGTTTTGCCCGCGCCGATAACGCCTTCAATGGCAATATAATTAGGAATGGACATGGTTGAAGCCGATTTCCTTATATAAGATTAAGCTTTCCCTGTCTTTTTTCTTAAGATATGTACTTAACGGCCTTTTTGTCAATGGGTGAACCAGATCCGGTTCGATATGCAGAAGCGGCACCAGTACAAACGGCCGCCGGGTCATTTTTTTATGCGGGACGACCAGGCGCTTCAGCTCGAAGGCCTCATTGCCGAACAGCAAAATATCGATATCGATCGTACGCGGCTGATGGTCACTCTTATCTTTGCGGCCGAGCTGTTTTTCGATTTTTTCGACGCTGGTCAGAAGCTCCAGCGGGGTATATTGGAATTGGCCTTTGATTACCATATTAAGAAATGATGGGGCCGAATCATCCATCTCGACCGCCCGGCTGATATATACAGGTGAACAGGCGATCGTCTCGAAACCTTCCATATCGGTTATCGCCCGGCACGCCGAGATAAGATAGTTTTCCCGGTCACCAAGATTTGAGCCCAATCCCAGAAATATGGTATGCGGCATTTGCTTCTCCTTTTTGGCCATAATCATTCTTTACTATCTGTATCGGCCAAAATCTTGGAAGTATCAGGCTGTTGACGGGTAACCTCGATCTCAATATGATCAATATTTCCGGGGATCGGAGGGATCATTTTCCTGACCCTTAGGGTCACCCTGAATACCGGGAATTCCTCGAGAATAACCTCGGTCAGGGCGCGGGCGAGACTTTCGATCAAAGAGAAAGCTTTGCCCTCGACAATTTCTTTGATCTTCTGATATACCGCGACATAATCGACCGTATCTTTGATCGAGTCAGTCTGACTGGGCGGGGCGAGATCGGTTTCGAGTTCGCAATCGATTTCATATCTGCGGCCGGTCTCTTTTTCCGCGGCGGACACCCCGTGATAACCATAGAAAACCATTTTGTTGAGACGGATAACATCCATGTTTATTCTCCGCTTCTGGTCCTGATTGTCAATTTTTTCGATGAACGCTGAATCGCTTCTTTATATTTATCCGGCCCGGCAGTCAGCGACAGCCGGATATAGCCGTCACCAATCTCTCCAAACGCCGTTCCGGGAAGTGTCAGAATTTTCCATCGCCTGAGCAGGGCGGAGGCATAGGTTACCGAATGTTTTCGATCGGGAATTTTGGCCCACATAAACGGGCATGAACGATCGCTTATCTGGCGCCATTCCATTTTTTCGACCAATCGACCGGCCTCGAGACGCGATTGTGTGATCAGTTTACGAACCGCTTTCACGTCGGGTGAGGGGTAGCTTTCGATAGCCGCGGCGGCCGCTTCGATCCAGGCTTTGGGCACTGTCAGGCCGACTGTTTTGCGAATATTTATCAAACCGCTGATAACATCGGGTGTCCCGACCGCAAATCCAAAGGGAATGTAAGGCATGCCGAAAATGTAGGGGAATGAGAAAATTTCAAGACCGACCTTATCCCCGCCAGGAATCGCCTGAAGGGGAATATATTTTTCTTCAGCCAGAGTACAATAGGCGGCATCATTGACGACATAAAGATTTTGTTTTGATGCGATCCCGATCAATTCGGCCAGATCAGTTTCGTCGAGCATAGTTCCGAAAGGATTATTGGGATTATTGAGAATTATAATCTTGGCCGCTTTTCCCTGATTAGACAGAAGTCTGACGAATGACGGTTTATAGTTGGTTCGCGCCGTGATAGGATAGGTAACCGGAACACCGCCGACAGAGATGGCCATGCGCCGGTAAAAGGGCATCCCCGGTTCGGGGCAGAGGACAATATCACCGTATTCCACATAAGCCAGGCAAATATCGAAGACTATGCGATGAATACCCTGGCCGATATAAATTTCTTTACGCGGATCGATTTTGATTCCAAATTCTTTTTTCAGCCATTCAGCCAGCAGAATTTTCAGGTGTTGAAAATCGTTTGCATCCGCTGTTTCAAGACAATTTCCGCTCTGGGCCGGTTCGCCTTTAACAGGCCAATTGAAATGGCCCAGGTCGATAACCGGAATTTTCCTTTCGCCGGTTTTGAGGGTTCTTTTGGGATAAAATTCTTCCAGATCAAAGGGGAAATGATACAGCCTGTCGGCTTTGTCGAGCACCACCTTTTTTATCATGACTTATTTCCCTGCCTTAAAGCCTTACTGATTTTTCTCAGTCTTTCTACCTCTGAATTGTCAAGATGGTTTATTTTTCCTGCTCCCTGCGAAATATAGAATATTTTGGCGAAATGTTCAACCGTTTCCATTCGATTGAATGCTTCCTCCATATTCAGGCCGATCGTCAATACGCCATGATTTCGGAGTATAAAGGCGCAATGATCGTTAATATGCTCTTTGAGAGATTTCGGGACGGCATCGGTTCCGGGAGGAGCATAGTCCGTGAGGGGAATGTCACCGATGGACAAAATAACCTCGGGAAGAATATCTTCGGGAAGTTTTTTGCCCACGATTGAAGAAGCCGTGGCATAAGGAGGATGAGCGTGGCAGACAGCATTTATATGCGGGCGGTTATTATATACAAATAGGTGCATGGGCATCTCTGATGACGGTTTTCTGTTGCCGGAAATCTGGTTTCCCTCGAGGTCGATCAGGACCAGTTCTTCCGAACACAAGTGGCCCTTGGCCGCGCCGGTGGGAGTAATCAAAACAGTATTTTTATCAATCCGGCAGGATAAATTACCGCCGGTTCCGGGGACATAGCCGTTCTGATACAATCGCCGGCCGAATTCGACTATCAGTTTTCTTTGCTCGTTATAATTCATAGATTAAAATTCAAGCTAAATCCAAACCGGCCAAAAGTCAATGACTTGAAGAGACTTATTTCCCGATTTTTACGGTATTGGCGACGTATTATTTATAGATTTGGATGAAAACTGATGTTAAAAAAGGCCCGGGAAAAAATAAGAAACAAAAAGAATCCGGATCAGGTATAATTTGATAAAAGTGTGTGAAAAAACGTCAATAAATGTATTGACAATAGTAAATTAGCTTCGTATAATAAAAAGCTGTGTTGTTTGGAGGTCGAATTTGAGATACGGGTCGTTTTCTCTATTGGGGGCTGGCTTTCGTTTCCTCTCCCTGGGTTTGATTATCGCAGTCTGCATTGTTGCGGGCATTTTAATCGCATCCAATCTTGATTTTACCAAAAAATCTGTAGCTACGGTAGCCGATCAGAAATATCCGGTCGTTGAAAACGAAGCCGGTGAATACAGTTCGCCTTTTGTGGCGGTTGTCGACCGGGTTCAGGACGCGGTGGTAAATATTGTGGCCGAGGTGGCCGTTGACCAGGGTTATCGTGATGATATCTTCTGGCGGTTTTTCCAGGTGCCCCGTGAGCCTTCGATCTCGAGCGGATCGGGATTTTTCTTCCGTAGCGACGGATATATCCTGACAAATTATCACGTTGTAAAAAATGCCAAGAAAATCGTGGTGCGGACATCATCGGGGTATCGCTATGACGCCAAATATGTGGGCGGTGATCCCCAGACCGATCTGGCGGTTTTGAAGGTCGATTCCGAGGGGAAGCAGGCTTTTATTCCGTTTGGGAATTCAACCAAGATAAGCGTCGGCGACTGGGCTATCGCTATCGGCAATCCGTTCCCGCAACAGGGACTTGACCGGACGGTTACGGTGGGTGTTATTTCCGCCAAGGGCCGCAGTAATCTTCGTTTCGGCGAGGGCACGCCGCGTTATCAGGATTATATTCAGACCGATGCTTCTATCAATCCGGGCAATTCCGGCGGACCTCTTCTGAACCTTAAGGGCGAGGCAATCGGGGTTAATGCCGCCATATCCAGCCCGACCGGGGCATCGGTAGGTATCGGCTTCGCCATTCCAATCAATCTGGCGCGATCGATTGTGCCCGATCTGATTGCGACCGGCAAAGTCTCGCGTGGATGGCTGGGTGTTTACCTGGCTGATGTAACCGAGGCGCAGGCGAGGGAACAGGGACTTGACGCCGTTCAGGGTGTCTATATTGAAAATGTTTTCGAGGATTCACCGGCGGCGGAGGCCGGTATCAAGGCGGGCGATATATTGTTGAGTTTCAATGGCGAGAAGATAAATGATGCCGATCGTTTTTCGGTTTTGATATCGACCGCTCCCAAGGATCGGGAATCGGAAATCGAGGCGATACGGAACGGAAAACGGTTGAATTTCAGGGCGCGTATTGTTGACCGCGAGACATACCAGCTGGCGCACTCATCGCAATTCGAGCAGCCGAATCAGAGAGTCACCTGGCTGGGGATGGAGTTAATATCATTTTCGGAGAGTATCGCCCGTCAAATAAATTCGGAGTATTTCCCGGGCGTGTTTATAAACAGAGTGAGCCGGGGCTCACAGGCTTATAGGGCCGGTGTGATGCCCGGATCGGTGATCACTCAAGTGGATAACAGAGAAGTAAAAAACCTGGCCGACCTGCAGATAATCGCCAACAGTCTTAACGGTCAAAGCAAAGCGATACCGCTTCTGCTGGTCGATCCCGGAGGTTCGATAGAGTACAAGGCCATCAGGCCTTAATTTGGGGGTGCTTTTAATAACGGTGCTCTCTTTGAAGGAGGATTGTTGATACACTGTGGCTAAGCAATCATTAAAATACCGTGATGAGGACAGATCTCTTGATCTGTATCTCCGTGAAATCGGAGAGACGCCACTTATCGACGCTGCCGAGGAAGTGAGACTGGCGAAACAAATCAAGCAGGGTAATATGAAAGCCCTGGAAGCATTAACCAAAGCCAATCTCAGATTCGTCGTCTCTGTCGCCAAACAGTATCAGAACCAGGGCCTGTCGCTGGCCGATTTGATCAATGAAGGCAATATCGGGCTGATCAAAGCGGCCAAGCGTTTTGACGAGACCCGCGGTTTCAAGTTTATCAGCTATGCCGTGTGGTGGATCCGTCAGGCAATTTTGCAGGCGCTGGCCGAGCAGAGCCGGATTGTCCGGCTTCCGCTCAACCGGGTCGGGACTTTGCACAAGATCGGTAAGATCTCGAGCTCACTGGAACAGGGGCTCGGACGCGAGCCGTCGCCCAATGAAATAGCCAAAGAGCTGGATCTTTCCGAAGGTGAAGTTTCGGATACTCTGAAGATCTCCAATTCGCATCTCTCGCTCGATGCACCTTTTTCGATTTCCGAGGATAATTCTCTGATTGATATCCTCGAAGATGAATTTCAGCCGGCTCCGGATGAAGAATTGCTGGAGACCTCGCTGAAGATGGAGATTGAAAAAGCATTGGATACCTTGACGCCGCGTGAAGCGGAGGTGATCAGCCTGTATTTCGGGCTGAATCATGAAAAGGCTCTGACGCTCGAGGAAATCGGCGCCCGTTTTTCGCTGACGCGGGAAAGAGTGCGCCAGATCAAAGAAAAAGCGATCCGCCGTCTGCGCCATGCATCGCGGAGCCGTTCATTACGAGCGTATCTGAATTAAAAAGACGTATTCGTTATCATAAAGCCGCCTTCAGGCGGCTCAGGGTGTTGACAAAATAGTCAACGCCCTTTTTTTATTCTTGTCTTTATATTCTCAATGTACTATATGTTTTTTAAAGCTGATTTAGAATAATGGTGGATTGAAATATGTTTCAAAAGCAC
>QNAH01000159.1 GCA_003641425.1 Candidatus Zixiibacteriota bacterium | reverse complement strand
CTCCGATACGCTGAAGCTGAAATTCGAGCGAATTGCGGTCCTTGGCCAACTGATCACCCAGCTCCAGCCGCCGGCGGCTTAATTCCAGAAGCTTATGATGTTCCGGGAGAGCATCGAATTCCTCGGGATTCATATCGGTCCGAATACCCCGGGCGAATTTGTTGATATAACGGGAAATTTCCTTTAAGAAAAAATCATTTAACTGCAGGTTGTTATTAAGGCTTCCTTCGCGGTATAGCAACGGCACAAGATGCTCCTCAAAAAAGGCGGCATCCCGTTTGATCGACCGCAGATCGCGACAGTGTAGATAAGCCTGGTTCGACTGCCCGTCCGTATCGGCCTCGGATTCGAAAAAGGTAATCAGGATCTGGATGGTAAGCTGCCGCAAATCAGAAGAACTTAGCGGCGCCTGCTTGATCTTCTCGAGGAAAAACAGATCGACCTCGACAGCCTTGTCTCGCTGCTTGCGCAGCACCTGAAAGACGGCGAAGATACCGTTGTATGTCTGGAAAAAAGCCTCGGTCTTGAATTCCGAATAATTGCTTTCATAATCTTCCAGATAACGGAAAAGATCCTGAATATACGTTTTAATGCTTTCCGACATATTTATTCATCCTGATACTAAGCTCTGTAAACAATCAAATCCATTTTACCCAATCTGCCCAGTTTTTTCGGATCACCGGTGCCGCGGAAGATAAGGGTGCACTGTTTCACCGAGGAAGATTTCAGCATATCGCGCGGATGCAGAGCAACTTTGTTGCCGAACGTGACAGTATCGATATCAACCGGGTCGGTCTCGCCCAGTCCCCGGGCCTCGTTCATTCCCAACCGCACCTGCATCGAGCGCCATTCGGCATCACTGTAAAGATCCTTATTGATCAGTACCACCGCATCGGTAACGGCGCACGGTTCGGCGATCTGGAACTGCAAATAACTCAATTCGCCGACTTGCTCCAGGCGGCTGGATGAATACTCGAGATTCCGGTACGTCTTGCCGGCATAGGTGAGTGTCTCAGTGGCCACCGCCTGCTCTCCGAGTTGTTCCGGTTTGGTCTGGGCCAAAAAGCCCATCATGCCGCGCAAAATATTAAGAGTTTCCTCGATCATGCGAACCTGCGAGCCGATATCACGGTGATTATATTCCATCAAGAGAAAAGCATCGACCGATGACATAAACCGTCCGACTTCGGAATTCAATTCCTTGGCAAAGAAGCGCTCGTTGAGATAGTCTTTCAGGCCCGGCCGAAGGTTCAGCAGGCTGGTGACTACCCGAAACAACCTTTTGAAATAGACGATCATCATCAGCGGGTGCATGGCATTCCGCCCGACCACGAAGCCATCCAGATTCGAGGCCAGGTATCCGACCATGTGATAGACAGTCTCCTTAAAGGCATTCTGAAGGTTGGTCGAGGCTCCTTCGAGAGCGCCGGATGCCGCCACCGCCATATAGGCCCGAGAGGAAAGTTTAAGCAGATTTTCCAGACGGTTTCGGAAATCGACCGCCTTCTGAGCCAGCCGGGCATCGGCATTAATCATCATACAGGGCGGATAATAATCGGCCGACGGGACAACCTCACTGCCGCTGATACTTAACTCCGCTACCTGCACATACTGCTCCTCGGGAAAACCGGGGGCCGCTCCAAGGTGAACCGAATAATTCTGCGACTGATAAGGAATGCGCGGGACATCCTCGGACGGGTCCGGATCGCCGGTAAGTTTCTTGGCGGCCACATCGATCGCGACAAATACCGGAACCTGCGTTTCAGTAATTTCGATTTCGCCGGCGATGACATCGGACAGATTCTCACTGATTTCGATAAAATGCCCACCGGGTGTCAATGCCTGGCAGCGGCTGATCTCCACCCGAAGGCGGTTGCCGCTGACCGATGATGCCATCGACAGGGCCGCTTCACCTGAAGGCGTTTTCTTGACCAGTCCGTAATTGTCTCCGGAATGCAACGCATACCAGCGTGTCAAGGATTCAAAATAGTTTTCCTGATCCTTGAGATGCCGCTGAGTGATGAGCATCCCGTCCTGCCAGTTGACTGAATATAAGTTCAATTTACCCATTGTCTTGCCTCGGATATGCTAGGCCAATTTATGTTCAACTTTTGTCAATGTCAAGGTTTGTGGAATTTAACTTCCACAACCTCAAGCTACCTTTTATTATAAACGAATGACGAATAGCCGAGATAACAATTCCCCGCCTCCCCGCCAACATACGCTTTTTCGCGTTTAACCTTGACTTTTATATCATATTCCAGATTCCCCGGCATACAGAAACCGAGAATCCATTCGATTTTTTTCCTGATCGGCTGTCCGGGCAGAAAACCTGCGGTCCGGTCCGGTGTTACACCGATTATTTCCACTCGATAACAGGAATCCTGTTCGGAGAATTTTTTTCCGATAATCGTCTCGCGCGCCAGGCGTCCTGTTTTGGAACCAAGCCGGTACTGTATCGACTCGGGTATATCGTATTCCGATCTCACATTTTCAATTATTCTGAATTCATAACCAAAAATATATGATAGTACTTTCTCCACATATCCGGGATTCCCGGCCCAGAAGTGAAACGGCGGAAAAACAGATACCCAGAACAGCAGTTCATTCATATCCTCGATGAACTCTTCGCCCTCGAATTCGAACAGACCCATGAATTTTCTTAAATATTCGAGGTCGATAATACCAAAATCGTATTTTAGCTGATTCATCAGGGCGCCGGCCTCGCTTTTCACATAGGCCGATTCAAAAGGCGCCATAAAACGGCGGGCATTTTCAACCCAGCTTCGATCGGAGGACCGGATTCCCTCCAACCCGTAGAAAAACTGGTAAGGCATATAATCAACCGCGCTCGAACAACCGATTTCCAGAGAAACGCGACTGTCTTTTTTCAGCGGGGTCCCCGGTTTCGGCCGTTGGGAAAGAACTTCTCCACGGTAATTTTCATATTCACCCTTTGCCAGAAGCTCAATATTGCCCGGCGAAACACCGATTTTCATCAACATGACAATGGCTGTCAGATAATGATGCGGCGTTCTCCGGCTGCATAAATCCGGCATTATGTTTTTTGAAACTACCTTCATTTCTTCTCAATCTTTACTGCATAATGGGTATTGACCGGCGATCTCGATTTCAGGAAACCGGACAGGCGGACACGAAGCAATTCAATTTCATCATCCGAATAAAAATCGGTTGCCTTTATGGTTACCGATGCCACAATACAGCGTCGCACACCATGATCGGCACGCTCGACTCCATTTTGACATTTGACATCGATTATTCGGGGATCGAATGTTTTCGCCCACCGGGATATCTCGGCAAAACTGAGGGCGCGGTCGCGGCTGCGAAGCCTGGCCGACACTTCGGCAATGATCTGTTCGTTGGTCTTGGCCGGGATGGCACCCCTGACCGGAAGTATATTCTCAACCGCGGTAATACCTGGATGATTTTCGTATAACTCGTTGATTTTACCGGCCTCGATACCATTGGCGCCGACACCGGCCGTCACCGAATAATTTATGGTTATCGAGTCGGGCGGAAGATCTATGCCTCCGGTAAAATCGAACCACAGTACCAGCCGTTCGTTTCTTTCTTCGAGCGAATAAAATTTCTGAGACCGGTCATTATGCACCTCGTGGCCGGGGACATATTCATTGCCGTTGGAATCGACCGCCTTCAGTATCTCGAGAATATTCGAAATATTTTCCGGCAATTCGATTTCGACCAGACGGTTGCCGCCGGTATGCTTGAACAGGGTCAGTTCATTTTTATTCACAGCCACCAGGCAGTTGAAATATATTTCAAATGGCGACTGCATCGATTGTTTATCGCCGCCATCAGGCAGGTCGATACGGATCCAGTAAAAATGATCCTCCTCCTCGAACTCGATACCGTAATCCAGGAGCCGATTACGCAACTCGTCTTCGGGAGGGCCTATTTCCCATGTCGAAACAAAATCTTCCGGCAGAAAAACAAAATTATCCTCGAGCGGTTTGAATAGATCGGCGCTTTTACGAAGGCCGCCCCAATCGACCGGGCCGTTCTCCCGGCTGAATAACTTCTCGATGTCGGTTGTCAGCCCCGGGCAGAAACCGCAGTCCTCATAAAAGCCGCCCTGCTGTCCGCCGGGATACCACCGTCCCCACCTGAGTTGCCGGAGAGCATCGGGAAGCCCCTTCAGAAATATAGTAGCGGCGTTATAATCTCTCGCCTGGCCGGAATAATCGACCGCCATATATATCTGCGCCTTTTTGCCGGCCGGCATTGTCACCTGCATGCTTGTGTGGGTGGAAGTGCTCTCTATCGGTGAAGGGGAAAGATTGACAATGGCATCATCCATCCTGAGAAAAATATGCTTCACCTCGGCGCCCACCAGCTTTTCCTTGCGATGGGGCGAGAAAAAGAAGGTCTGACCGCCCTCGCGTTCCTCTTTATAGAAAAATCGCGTATGCTGATCGACCTCGATCACCGGATCGGTAGGGATACACCGCATGACCGTATAGGCCGGGACCGGCCATCGTTTGCTTTCGGGACAAAGCGACTTGATAAGCGAACCGGAAGCCTTTTCCCAGATCTGATCGATTTTATGGTCGATCTTCGAAATCTGACTGGAGTAGAGCTGTAACAGTATTTTCAGGATTGGGTCCAGACGATCGGCCGATTCTGGAACATCCGGGTTCCACCGTCTTAACTCATGGTGCATCTCGCTGAATATCTGATCTCGCGACCTGTATTTATTATCTGCCATGTTATTTTCTCTAAAATTCGCTCAGCCTATTGTAAAGGTTTCTTCAAACTTTTTTTCTTCACCATTATCACGGAAGAGTCCGGTCACCTTGACCGCCACCCCCAGAGCGTGCAGATGACTGGTATCGACATTGACCAGTGTCACAGATACATTGTATAATCTTTTTTCGAATTTATCGATCGCGATCCGGATACTGGCCCTGATATCTGCCTTGTTGGCGGTATATAGATCGGAGAATTCCTTTTCCCATATATCACACCCGTACTCGGGATCAAAAGGCAGGACACCCAGCCGGCTGCTTAAAATAAGTCCAACTGAATATGTAATTGAATCATAGAGGCTGGCTTTATCAAGATAGCCTTTTTTTATCAGTAATGGTAAGGACAGATATTCCATTTATATTACTAATTAAGCTGAATCGGGTTACCTTTTACGGTAACCGTCGCACCTTCAAGATTTACCATGGCGCCGCCCTTGGACTTCAGATTGGCTCCTGCCTCGATAGTGGTATTGGCGCTTGATTCCGCTTTCAAATCGCTTCCCGCTTTAAGTTTTATTTCCTGCTGGCTCTCGATGGTTATGTTATTGCCCTTGATACTAATATCACCGCTGCTTTCAAAACTGATACTCGGCCCGGAGACTTCCATGACAATCGAATTCTTGCCGTCTTTGTTGGTGATCCGAATTTCTTCCTTGCCATCTTCGTCATTGAAAATAATCTGATTCCCGCCGCGGGTCATGAGCATCTTGATATCGTTCTTGTCGCCACCGGCGTCGGCGGGAGGCATTGCCTGCCCGTTATAAAGCGCCCCCAGCGCAATGGGATGATCGGGATCGCCGTACTCATAGCCGATAAGAACCTCATCGTCGATTTCCGGAAGGCTGATCCAGCCCCGGTCGCCGCCGGCATAGGGTACGGCCAGGCGCACCCACTTGACTATTTCATCATCGGTCCAGGGATATTTAACCTTAATCCGCCCCATACTTTCGGGATCGACATTATCGACCACCACCGCGACATGAAGGCCCTTGAATTCGGCGGGTTTGAATTTTTTCCTGGATGGCACTTCGGCTTTAACAGTATCTATATCATCGGCAACTTTCTGCACCGCCTCTTTTTCAGGATAGGCGGCATCGACCGGTGTGCAGATAAACGTATTGTGATATTTACCGCTTTCGTCAAAAATATGATTGATACCCTTGACCCAGTAAAGCCCGTCAAGTTTGTCCATGCCTTTGACTTTAACGCATCTTCCGATCGTTACCTGAGGGACATTGGACTGCCCATAGCATTTGACCATGCTTCCGAGAGAGCGGCATTTTTCGGTCTTGAGAGTGTTTTCAAGCGACTGTCGGTCGGTCGCCGCTTTGGGCGACGTGGAAAACCCGGCTTTGTCGTAAATCTTTTTCGAGGACTCATAGGATATATTGACCAGCTCGGATGGCGCCACTTCCGGTTTCAGTCCGGTTGTATCCTGCGAATATGTCTTGGCCTCTTCGTAATTGTAAACCTTTGATTCATAGTTGTACGGGGTGGTGCCCAGCCCCAGCCTGAATGAGCCCAGCGTCTCGCGCCAGACAAGCTCCTCCGGGTCGCCGCTGACAGCCTTGGTCACGCAAAATTCCTTGCCGGTGTAATAGGCAAACAGGCTTTGAGCCGCGGCCAGGCGGAGAATATATTCATAATCGGTTTCCATATACTGGGCATCGAATTTGAATGTCCCTTTGGTGGAGGCCACTTCGCCGACAGTGATCGGATAGCTTTGCAGAATACCGCTGATGATATCGGAGACACTTTTGTTACTGTAGTACATATTTCGCCGGGAACCATCGAGAGTGATAGTCGGGCTTTCCGCCCGGATAAGAAAGGTATTGACACCGTCGATGCT
>QNAH01000158.1 GCA_003641425.1 Candidatus Zixiibacteriota bacterium | reverse complement strand
TCGCGGTTCGGTATCCCGATCTCCGATGGCGAGCTGTCCGAAGCTCCGTTCTACCGTCCGGCCGACGATACACCGGAAAGCAAATATCTTCTTGAACGCAGGAAAGAACTGGGCGGCTATGTTCCCGGGCGGACCATCAAGGCGGAACCGATCAAGACACCATCCGAAGAGATTTTCGAAGAGTACTATGAAGGTACCACCGATCGCGAAGTTTCCACGACCATGGTTTTTGTGCACATGCTCTCGAAGCTGATGAATGATGAGAAGATCGGCAAATGCATCGTGCCGATTGTTCCCGACGAAGCCCGGACCTTCGGTATGGAGGCGCTTTTCAGAAAATTCGGGATATATTCGTCGGTCGGCCAGATCTATGAACCGGTCGATAAAGAATCACTCATGTTTTACAATGAGAAGAAAGACGGTGTTATTCTCGAGGAGGGTATCACCGAGGCCGGCTCGATGTCGTCGTTTATCGCCGCTGGGACAGCCTATGCTACTCATGGTATCAACACCATCCCGTTTTTTATCTATTATTCGATGTTCGGGCTTCAGCGGGTCGGCGATCTGGTCTGGGCGGCGGGCGATATGCAGGCCAAGGGCTTTATGGTGGGGTGTACTTCCGGCCGCACCACACTTGCAGGTGAAGGACTCCAGCATCAGGACGGCAACAGCCATATCCTGGCCCTGCCGGTGCCGAATCTCAAGGCGTACGACCCGGCTTTTGCTTACGAACTGGCGGTGATTTTGCATGATGGTATCCGCCACATGTTCGATGAGCAGGAAAATATTTTCTACTATATCACCGCCATGAACGAATTCTACGAAATGCCGCCAATGCCGGAGGGCGATCATATTAAAGAAGGTATTTTAAAAGGCTTGTACAAATTCAAAGCGTCGAACCTCAAATCACCAAAGGGAAAGGCACACCTGTTCGGAAGCGGCGCCATTCTTAACGAAGCGATCAAGGCGCAGAAAATTCTTGAAGATAAGTACAAAGTGGCCGCCGATATCTGGTCTGTTACCAGTTACAAAGAATTGTACTATAACGCCCTGATGGCCGAACGGAACAATATGCTGCATCCGGACAGAAAGCCGGATATTCCCTATATAACTCAAATGCTTGAAAAGGAAAAGGACGTCTTCGTGGCGGCCTCGGATTATATCAAGGCCCTGCCGGCATCAATTGCCAAATGGATTCCCGGGCGGTATGAGATTCTGGGAACCGACGGTTTCGGCCGATCCGACGGCCGGGCGCAGTTGCGTGACTTCTTCGAAGTCGATGCCCGCTATATTACTCTGGCGGCGCTCTATGCCCTGGCGCAGGAAAAGAAAATTGAAATGATGGTGGTGCAAAGGGCGATAAAAGATCTCGAAATCGATCCGGACAAGCTCAATCCAATGATTTCATGATCATTGGCCGCAGATAAAGACGCAACTATCGGAATCCATCAAATCGACCGTATGTATTTCCGGCCATGAGTCGGGATGCAGTACTTGGGTCAGAGTCAATTCCGCACCATCCAGCGCAAACCCGTATCTACCTTCAATGCTGTAAGGCTCGCGCGGCGGTCTATCGGTAATATCCGGGATGAATTGGATCGAATCACCACCGATATTATATTTCCCTGACAGTTCTACCATGGGAATCGGCATTGGCGGATAAGGCGGTATTTCACTACCAAGAATTAAATAACTGCCGTCTATGTTAAGAGTCATTTTATAGATGAAGGCAGAGTCATAGACCGGCTCATCGGCCGCCCCCGGAGATATAAGCTCTGCGTAGCCGACCCATTCACCAAGTATATCCTCATCGAGGACCGGTTCGGTTCCCTTATCCGATGAGCAACCTAAAATCACCAGTAATAATATGGATATCAGTAAACAAATTAGATTTTTCATAACACCTCTCAATGATATATATTTAAATGATAAAAAATGGACTCTGTCCATTAAAATGACGATTTTATCTAAATTTGCGTTTAAAATTGAGAGCCTTTTTAAATCAATATTTGTACAAAAAATACGGTATTTGAGCCGTTTTTCCGTTAAATTTTATATCTGTCACGTATCATGCACAAGCTTGTAAATAGTTCATATTTTATAATTGGATATATTGTCATGAAAGTTTCCAACCTTATTGTCAAATGTCTTGAAAATGAAGATGTTAAATACGTTTTCGGTGTTCCCGGTGAGGAAACCGAGGACCTGCTCTTTTCACTTGAAAGCTCATCGATAAAATTTATCCCAACGCGCCATGAATCGGGCGCCGCCTTTATGGCCGATGTTTACGGCCGTCTGACCGGAAAAGCCGGGGTCTGTCTGGCTACTCTCGGACCCGGCGCGACCAATCTTCTAACCGGCGTGGCCGATGCGCACCTGGATAAATCACCGGTGGTGGCTATCACCGGGCAGGGCTCTTCCGACCGGATGCACAAAGAGAGTCATCAGAATATCGATATCGTCAATATGTTCAAACCGATCACCAAGTGGAACACGTCTATTCAGAATCCGCAGGTGACACCTGAGGTAATCCGCAAGGCATTCAAGCTGGCCGAGATGGAAAAGCCGGGCGCGACTCATTTTGAACTGCCCGAAGATATCGCCAAAAAGGAATGCAATCTTGATCCGATTCCTCCCCAAAAGGTTCGCCGTGCCGCCCCCGATTACAAGGCCATAGAAAGGGCCGTGGGATTTCTTAAAAACGCCACATTTCCTCTAATTATCGCCGGGAATGGCGCTATCAGGAAAATGGCCTCGAAACATCTGCGCAAATTTGTAGAGAAGACACATGTTCCTGTGGTTTCGACTTTTATGGGCAAAGGAGCCGTCTCAGATAAGGATCCGCACTCGCTTTTTGCAGTTGGGCTACAGGCTCGCGACTTTGCCGTGTGTGCGGTCGAGCGGGCCGATCTGATTATTACGGTAGGTTACGATATCGCCGAATATGCGCCGGAATACTGGAATCATGAGCGCGACAAGAAAATCATCCATATCGATTTTACATCCGCCGAGGTTTATAATTATTATCAGCCTGATGTCGAAATCGTATGTGATGTTTCGGCGGCACTGTGGAATCTCAACGAGATAGTACAAAAAGAGAATATTTCATTCGATCCCAATTGGTTTAAAAGCCTGCGCGAACATATAATCGGCGATTTTGAATCATACCGTCTCAAAGATGGAGACAAATTTACTATCCCCGGTGTTCTGCATATTATTCGCAGACTGATGCATCCGGGCGATTTGCTTATCTCCGATGTCGGCAGTCATAAGATGTGGATCGGGCGCAATTATCCGGTTTATGAGCCGAATTCGGTGATTATCTCCAACGGTCTGGCCAGTATGGGAATCGCTCTGCCGGGCGGTATCGCCGCCAAACTGGCGCATCCGAACAGGCAGGTGGTGGCGGTGATGGGTGACGGCGGTTTCCTGATGAATTCGCAGGAAATCGAAACGGCGAAAAGAATCGGTACCGGATTCACGATAATAGTCCTCAACGACAATAATTACGGATTGATATCATGGAAGCAGACCAGTCACACCGGGCGTACAACCGGGACCGCCCTGACCAATCCCGATTTTGCCCGCTATGCCGAAAGTTTCGGTATAAGGGGATATTGTCCGTTGACACTCGAGGAATTGAAGGCTAATTTATCGGAAGCGATCTCCAGCCAGGAGTTGTCGCTGGTGGAAATACCGATTCAGCCATCGGTCAATTATGAATTGACCGAAAAGCTGAATTCCAATCAATGTGAATTGTTCAAATTTGAATAGAATGAGGATATTATGAAAGCAATTAATCCCGCAACCGATGAGCTTATAAAAGAGTACACCGAGCATACGGTCGAACAGGTGAATGAAATAATCGGCCTGACCGATGCCGAGCAGAAAAAATGGCGCACAACCGGTTTTGCCCACCGCCGCGAACTGATGTACAAAGCGGCCGGGGTGCTTCATAAAAATATCGATAAGTATGCACGATTGATAACGATCGAGATGGGTAAAGTCATCAATGAGTCGAAAGCCGAGATCGAAAAATGCGCCTGGGTGTGCGAGTACTATGCCGACAATGCCGAGAAATTTCTTGCCGATGAGATGGTCGAGACCGATGCCGGCAAGAGTTTTGTCGCATTCGAGCCGATCGGAGTGGTGCTGGCGGTGATGCCGTGGAATTTTCCCTTCTGGCAGGTGTTCCGATTTGCCGCCCCGGCGTTGATGGCGGGCAATGGCGGCGTGCTCAAGCATGCCTCGAATGTTCCCGGATGTGCCCTTGCGATCGAGGAGGTATTCCATAAGGCCGGATTCCCGAAAAATATTTTCCGCACCATGCTGATCTCCTCAAAACTGGTTGGGGGCGTTATCGAAAACCCGCTTGTCAGAGCGGTTACCCTGACCGGTTCCGAGCCGGCCGGGATGTCGGTGGCCTCGATTGCCGGACGCGAACTAAAAAAGACAGTGCTCGAACTGGGCGGCTCCGATCCGTTTATTGTCCTCGAAGATGCCGATCTTCCTGCCTGTGTCGCCACCTCGGCCACCGCCCGCATGATCAACGCCGGGCAGAGCTGTATCGCCGCCAAGCGGTTTATTGTGGTCGAATCGCAGTTAGCAGAATTCGAAAAACAACAGACGGCAATTATGAAATCGCTGAAAATCGGCGATCCGCTCGATGAAAGTTCCAAAGTCGGGGCGATGGCGCGGATGGATCTGCTCGAGGAACTCGACGAGCAGGTGCAGAAATCGATCGAGATGGGCGCGAAACTTCTCTGTGGCGGTAAAAAGGCCGACCGGCCGGGAACGTTCTATGAGCCGACGGTGCTTACAAATGTCAAAAAAGGGATGCCCGCCTACGAGCAGGAAACATTCGGGCCGGTGTCGGCGATTATCCCCGTGAAAGATGCCGAGGAAGCTATCACGGTGGCCAATGATTCGGTGTTTGGGCTGGGTGGTTCGCTCTGGTCAAAAGATCTCAAGAAAGCTGAAGCGCTGGCGCGCCGTATCGAGACCGGGGCGGTGTTTATTAACGGAATGACCAAATCCGATCCGCGTCTGCCGTTCGGCGGTGTTAAGAAATCGGGCTACGGCCGCGAGCTGTCGCATTACGGCATTAAAGAGTTTGTGAATATAAAAAGTATCTGGATAGCGTGATTGCCTTATCATGTAAACCCACAGCTCTTTATTACATTAGGATATTTGACAAGCTGTGGGGTGCCGTGGCTAATATTATGGGCTATCGTTACATCGGGCCAGCAATTTCTCCGAGGAATAAAGATATATATCAGACGCCGAACAGTCAAGTTCCTATTTTTATACCAATAATTAATTTCATTCATAAATTGACTTATAAATTTGCGTTATTATCTTATGCCCATTATGGATTCAATCGATGAAATTATCCGCCAGCAGGTTGAGCTGGTATTGATGGAAGATGTCGGGCAAGGCGATATTACCACCCTCGCCTGTATCGAACCGGTCAATGTAAAAGCCGAGATTATGGCCAAATCCGATGGTGTCATTGCCGGATTGCTGGTGGTCGAACCTGTTTTTGAGTCGCTGGACAAAAACATCAAACTCGACGCCGGTAAAAACGACGGCGACCCGTTCAAAAAGGGTGACCGGATACTGAGTATCGAGGGTGACAGCCGCGCCATATTGACCGGCGAACGAACCGCCCTCAATTTTCTCGGCCACCTTTCCGGGATCGCTACGTTGACATCGAAATTTGTTGCCCGAATCTCCGGGACCGGAGCAAGTATTCTCGACACCCGCAAGACCACACCGGGACTTCGCCTTCTTGAAAAGTATGCGGTCGCATGCGGCGGTGGAACCAACCACCGATTCGGCCTGTACGACATGGCACTTATCAAGGACAATCACATCACTGCCGCCGGATCGATATCGAAGGCGGTTGGGAAAATGCGCACTTTCCTGCAATCCGAGGATTATTCGAAACGTTTTTTGGTGAATCCGGAGGATGTCGAAATCGAGGTCGAGGTTGAAAACGAAGCTCAGCTTCGCGAGGTCTTGAACTTGGGTGTCAGGAGACTCCTCCTCGACAATCAGTCGCCAGAACAACTGGCGGGGCTGGTCAAAGTCGCACGCTCTCTCGATGCCGATATTAAACTTGAAGCTTCCGGCAATGTCAGCCTTGAAAACGTCAGGCAGATTGCTGAAACGGGTGTTGATTTTATATCTATTGGGGCTCTTACGCATTCGGCACCGTCATCGGATTTTTCACTTAAGTTTCTATCATAAAAGGGGATAACTCCGGATGAAACAGGACCAACTCGATGCCCTGGCGGAAAAAATTATCGAAAAAATCCGTGCCCGCCCGAAGCACAGCTTTGATCCGAAAAAACTGGCTACCATATTTAAGGTTAATCATGAGGATATAATCACCGGCCTTGGCCGTCTTCAAAGCTGGGGGTATAAATTCATCGCCGACAAAAACGGATTTTTCAGTTTCGATTCCGCGCCGGACAGCATGATCTCGACCGAAATATCATACCGGCTTAAAACAAAGATATTAGGCAGACGGATATATAGCTGGCAGTCGGTGCAATCAACCAACACTATCGCAAGCCGGTTGGCCGCCTTGGGAGCGCCGGAAGGCACTCTGATTGTGGCTGAAAAACAGACCCGGGGAAGGGGCCGATTCG
>QNAH01000157.1 GCA_003641425.1 Candidatus Zixiibacteriota bacterium | reverse complement strand
GGATTTTAAGACTTCTTATGCTTTAATATCGACGAGTGTAATAACAATATTGAGAGTTCATTGAATTGAATCAGAAAAGGGTATGGGAATACTCCCATAATTTCAGAAGTCCGGCGATAGAACAATATAAAACCCGGCGGCACCCACAGAGCCGCCGGGCCGGTAAAACTGTTGGGATTTACTCAGCTAATCCCAACGATAATTTTCGAAAGGGATTGGCTAAGTAGCAGCCACCTCACATTGGTCATTTATCATATACGGACCACCTCCTTTCTTGTGTAATTAAAATTACGACAAGAAACATCCCGCATGCAAGTAAAAAATAAATGTCTATTTAATTATTTTTATAATCTGTTTGAATTTATCACCCTCGGCCACTTTGAGCATCTCGAAAAAGGCCATCTCGATACAGGTTATTTTAGCGCCGAGATCCTTTATGGCTTGAATTCCGACTTCCTTATTCTCTGCCGTCCTTGAGGAAACACAATCGGCGACAAGATAGACTTCATATCCGGCCTCAATCAGGTCAACGGCGGTCTGATAGACACAGACATGGGATTCCATACCGGTTAAAAGAACCTGTTTGCGGCCTGATTTTTTGAGAATTCCGACAAATTCGGAATTGCCCCAGCAACTGAAGGTGCTTTTTACCATCGGCGTCATATCGCCGAGGGTCTCTTTTATTTCCGGGATAGTCGCGCCCAATTTGTCCGGCAACTGTTCATTCCAGAGAACAGGTATCTCAAGGATTTTCGCTCCGTCGATCATGGTCACCATATTTTGGAAAAACTTTTCTTTGTCATACATCAGGGTGGCCAGTCTTCCCTGCACATCGACAACCACCAGAACCGCATTTTCGGCTTTTAACATCTTATATCTCCATATCAAAAATCATTTTAGTTCTATAATATCAGTCTAATTTAAAACCGCCGGGCAATATTTGCAATGATCAATTAATGTATGATACGAATCGATGTGGGATAAGGATAAATAAAACGGCGGAATATGTTGAGTAATAATACTCATTTCTGGTTGGTTCATTTTTCATTCAGGATGGAGAAGCAAAATTAATGTCAAACATATAATGGTAAATGAAACAACCGGGCCAACACTCCGTAATATAAACCAGTTAAATTAATCCTGATATGATTAAGGGTTTCCTTACGATTTGTAATGCAGAACGTAAGAAATTGTGTCTTTGGCAACCTATAGATATAAACGGTAATTATTGTGAGGGGAATTATGTTCAGCAAAAAGTCATTGAAAACCGGCGTGTTTTTTGTACTTTTTATCTTTCCGGCATTGGCGGCGCAGGCCGGACCGCTGGAGAAAAGATCGCGGGCAGAATTACGAGCGGGCGGCTGGCTTGAATCGGGAGATGCCAAGGTGGCCCTGAATCAGGGCGGCGCGCTTACATCGGTAAAAAGCGGCAGTCCCATCGGCGGTGTCGGATTTAATCACTGGATCAAGGAGAACTGGTCGATTTTTGTGTCGGTTTCGGTTCTCAGTATCGAGACAGAAACATTGATCGAGTATATGGGTGTTACTACCAGCAGAACAATTGTATCACCCATTATTGTCGGTGCGCGGCATTATATACCGATGAATAATCCCAACTCGATCATCCGGCCGTATCTCGAGGCCGGCGCCGGTATCTTTGTCGGCAGTCAGGAGAAAAGTGAGATCAGTGTGAGTGTAGTCACCGAATCGAGAACCGAGACCACCTTTGGCGGACGAGTCGGCGGTGGTTTCGATCTGCTTCTAAGCAGAAGAGTTACTCTTGGTCTCAGCGGCCTGTTCAATGCCATGGCCGATTTCAACAAGCCGATAGGAAGTCGAAAAAATTACAACGGCGCCGAGTTCAGCCTGGTATTCGGAATACTATTCGGTTGATCGGGCAATGTAATCCGATATTTTTGGATATGCCGGATTATTTTGACGCCGAATAAAATTGTTGTCGAGCGCGCTCTTCTAACATATCCTCGATATCATCATTGTATGCAAACGACTGGGTCCGCCACTCGCCATCAATATAATAAAAATAGAACTTGAAGCTAAGCGGCTGTCGTTCCATGGCTACCAGATAATTGAGATATACAATCTTGTCCGCAATTTTTTCCTGGCTGATTATTGCCCTGCCTTTGTACTCGCCGACTATCTCGGCCAATCCCACAAATTGACTCCGTAATTGCTGGATATCATCGGATTTGGCGGTTATCCAGGGATTATTGGAATAGAGGAATTCAATGGCGCCGGCATAATCTCCAATTTCCACTTTAGCGAAGAAATCGGCAATCATATTTTCGTAATCAGTAACACTGCTTTCAGCGGTATTGATCGCACCAAACCAAGCTACAGCCGCAAATACGACAACAATAGCGGCCAGAGTTACACAGAATCTCCTGTACATAAAGCCTCCCTATGTTTTATTGGAAAAAAGATTGATACTCAAAGACCGAAATTGAAATTATTAAGTCAAGAAAACATTTTATTGAGATCAATTAAAAATAGGCAACTGTCCCGTCGATTATTTCAATGACTGAAGTTCACCCGATCCGTTCACTCGATAAAATTTCCCATCTTTCCAGAGCAGGGCCTGGAGTGTGCCCAGATCCTCGAAGGGAACATCGATGGCAAATACGCGGCCGTCGTAAAGGCTTATCACACTATCCACACCGGTGTGGCCCACGACAATATGGCTCACGCCATACTGATTCAAAATGGAATCGATCGAATTGTTGTCGTCCTTTAAATAGACACCTTCTCTTTCTTCAAAAAAGCCCCGGTACCAGAAAGGCCCATTGCTTCTAAAGAGAAGCCGGGATTCTTCATCGAAGGCATACTGTAAGGAGCGAAGATCCAGGGAACGCCGAACAGAATTATTTAATCCATCGAGATCAGGATATTTTTTTCTGATAGCCGATGAGATACCGCCGTGCACAAACAGGATGTCATTGATTTTCTCGGCCGTGTTTTTAGAACGGAGCCAGTGGCCAAGTTCCATATCGGGGCCGTAGAGGTCCTCATGTCTGATGCGGCTTTTTTTGACAATTCCATCGAGATATTTTTTGTGGATATAACGATTGTCACCGCGGAGCACCATCAATTCATGATTACCCAGAATGAAATGCACACGCCCGCCGGCCTTTGCCGCTTCCTGTTCCAGACAGTAGATAAACCAGAGACACTCGGTGACCATGTCTCCCCTGTCGAAAACATCGCCATCGACAACCAGATGCCCGTCGCCCCAGATCCAATGTAATTTATCATCTATAATGCCGCCCTTTATCAATATATCAACCATCATTTCGTATTCACCGTGAATATCGCTGATAGCGAATATTTTTGAGACATTTTGATATTTGGCGGGCGGAACAGAGTGCACAACGAAGGGGATAATGTACTCATTTAATGAATCGGCGCAGAGACCGCGGAATTTAAGAGTGTCTATGACAGAAAAACTGTCTGTTGTAACAGCACCATCGCAGAAATAAAGGACTATGGCCATGGAATCGGAATGCCGGTAAATATATGGTCCGTCGGATGAGGTGTTTTCAGGATGTATTATTTCGGCAACGGCACTGTCGCCGGTGACAACATTTTGATTGGCAAATGTGTTGCCGAATGCAATAATATATAATGATACCAGAATCAAAAACGATTTTTTCATGGCTATCCTTTCATGAGATCGCTAAAGTCCCATATGTATGGCGACACCGCAGGCGAAAATGGCGAAACCGGCCAGGGCATGCGAAAACCGCTCCAGTTTCACGGCCGGGACAAATGAGATGCCTTTTTTTAGAATTGCCACCATGGCAATCATGGTACCGATAGTCACCATACTGAAAACCGAGGCCACCAGTATCATCCCAAAATAGCTTTCTGATGCGGCAGGATACATAAGTATTGGGATCAGCGGTTCGCATGGCCCGAGCACGAAGACAGTGAACAGCACCCAGGGAGTGATATTGGCTTTGCCGTCTTTATTTTCCGGAAGATGGCTGTGGGCGTGTTTTTTGTAGGCGCGACGCATTCCCCAGACAAAGTAGACCAGTCCGAAAGCGGTCAGCGCCCAGGCGGCCAGATCGCCGCGGACCGACTCGACCGCCTCGAGTCTGGTAACGGCAAGGCCAAAAGCGACGCCTATCAATCCCAGCACAACCGAACTGAGAACATGGCCGAGTCCGCACAAAAAGGTAATCACAGATGTCTTTGACCAGGACCACTCGCGAGCCTTGGCCATCGCCACAAACGGCAGATAATGATCCGGCCCGAGAACGGTATGTATAAAGCCAAGCGTGGCGGCGGTAATAATTAATGCCGTAAGTTCGTGTGTCATTTATTTTTTGACTCCTTATAATCAAAAAATATCAATTCTTACGCCCATAAAATAAGGAATCATTGTTAATAGGGCAATATATCAATTGCATTTGGATTGTTATAATTTATCGCAGGTCGAATATTGTTGCGGGAGGTATCGTATCGATGACAGCATTTTCCACTATCACGGCAGAGACCTCGTCAGCCGAAAAGAAACCGGTATTGTCGCCGTAAAACACGGTTGTGTGCAGGGGTAGAGAAAATACGCCGGTTGTGTCAGGGACAAGTTGAACTGTGAGGACAAGACTATCACCCGGAGCCAGCTCATTTTTAATTCCGGTCGTGCTGTCCGGATCATCGACAATCCAGTAATAGGTGTCAAATCCATAAATCACAATATCTGACATTAGCTGATAATTATATATAATATCGTTACCATTGAGAGTTATTGCATGAGAAATAACATTGAATTCAAGGGGGATATTTTCAGATAAATTCAAACCGGTAATCGGAAAGACGCCGTCGTTTTTAATTACTCTTGTAATTACAAGAGTATCCGATATTGTAATAGCCGAATTACTGATCGCGTACTCATTGATAATGCTGTAACCATCGGGATAAACCGTTTCTTCGGCGTGCAGAGCAATTGCCACAAGTAACAATGCCATACAAATTTTAAATGATTTCATCATGAGCGCACAATATACAATCGATATTTAAGCAAAACAAATTGAAAAATAAAAATTATGGTATAAATTCATAATTTCTTCCCGATCAGGGCGATATGGCCGCCTTTACCGGCGACTGACGGCAGTGATGAGAATTCAAGCTCGAGATCGAGGAAGCATTTATATATTTCACTGTTTTCGAGACATTTGTCGAACGGTGTGAAGACCGGTTTGCCGACAGCTTTGATCGGGTCTAGATTATATTTGCGAAACAGAGTCTTGAGTTCCTCGATAGTGAACATGTAGGCCGGAAACCAGTCGAATCCATGCCCGCTTTTTACCTGCATCTGTGCCATGCCGGTTCTCAATAGCTCCTCCGCCTGTTCGATTTTCCCCTGCTTATAGTAGATAGCCACCCAGTTGAGTTTATTGTCCACCGAGACGGTGACATGGCCGGCCGGTTTGGTTACCCGGGCCAGTTCCGAGATCGCTTTTTCCGGATCGCTGCAATATGAGACGGTATCGCCCTCGGCCAGTGAGAGATCAAACTGCTCATTATCAAATTGAGACATGTCGATTATGTCGCAGTTCAGTATGGTGATTTTGTTGGTAAGTTCCTCGTCGGCGATTTTTTTTCGCGCCATTTCGAGCATATTATCAGCAATATCTGTCATTACCACCTTATATCCCAGCTCGGCTGTTTTAATAGCCCACAGACCGGTACCGCCGCCGGCATCGAGTATGAGAGCATCATCTTTATTCCGCGGCAGGACGGATTTGATATAATGCCAGGTGATCTCGTTATAAATCCGCCAGTATGGCGACTGATACCCCTGATCGTATTCATCGGCTGTCCTATTATGATAATCGGTGCTGGTGGTTTTCATCATGGCCTCGTCTTTTTTAAAACATAAATAACCCAGGGGGCGATTTTCGTTTCGTTGATCCAGTCGTATGGCTAATTTCCCCCGGCCAGAGGTTCATATTTATCGATCTGCACCAAACCTGCTGCCGTCTGAATGGCCAATTAAGTTTAATCAAGTCTATATTGCTGAAAATGCAAGGGAATTATGGATAAAATAATCGGGGGGTGTCTTACGCGGCTGGTGCTCCGGAAAACCGGATTTCCGCATTACGCTTATCCTGACACCGTGGGTATCAGCCGAATCCGGTACTTGGACTCAAGATCACCGCCCGAATAATGTTATGTGCGAAATATATACGAATTGAATAATTCGTATGCTGCTTAAATCAGATTTCGTTTCGCCTTGTCGCCGGATCACCGGCCGCAATGTTTATTATCTAAATTTCCTCCGGAGTTCGTCATTAACTTCAGAAATATCAAAATCATCCGGGTCGAATTCGTCGCCGATCCAATCAATCATCAACTCATGTTCCTCATGCTCCGGATCGGCAATTGCTTCGAGAAAATTCCCGTAGCCAAAAGGCCCGCCGCAATCTTCCGGCGGGCAAGCCCGCTTTCCGGCAAGACACAGCGGATATTTTGTATTCGGTAAAGGGGCAATAGTGCGCTCCAGATAGATTTGATGCTGCCAGTCATCACCGAAATCATAACAATAATTTATCTCATTACCCGGCTTAGCCACAATCTCGTTTAGCTTTATTCGACGTTCATCGATGAAATTAGCGGCATCATATCCGGGATCAG
>QNAH01000156.1 GCA_003641425.1 Candidatus Zixiibacteriota bacterium | reverse complement strand
GCGCTGCGCGCGGCTGTTATCATTGCGGTTTATTTTTTTCGCCGATGCGATAGCCGAACCCGAAGAATCGAATCTCCGCATATATATATCCGGATTGGCCGGATAGATCCCGTTTTTCCAATCGACCCAGGCGATAAAGAATCGCCCGCTTCCATCGCATGCAACATCCGGGAACGCCTGCCTTGCGCCCGTGAGATCATCGCTGGCCCTCACATTGGCGCCTATCGGCGCCGCTGATGAATCAAATCTCTGAAAAAATATATCATCGTCACCCAGTCGGTTATCGTACCATGTCACCACAAATCCGCCGCTTTCGGATGCGGCGATCCGCGGCGCATGCTGGTGACCGGTTCCATCACCACTGTTGATTTTAAAACTTTCACCAATCGCTGCGGCAGCCGACGATAATCTCTGGCCGTATATATCCCAGTTGCTGTTACGATAATCGGCCCAGACGACAACTGCCGAACCGTCAGACAGCTTTGCAATATCAGGTGTCTCACAGATGACGTCGGCAAGGTCGGGCGTAATATTTATATTATTATCTATGTTAGTGCTGTCCAGCACTGCGGCAAAAATATCCGGCCCGAAAGGATAATCTCCGTTACGGTAATCCCTCCAGACGGCCATGTAATTTCCCTCGCCAAACGGGACCACCGCCGCCTCCAATTGGATCGTTGAATTCAAATCATCGTTCAATCGGCGGTTGCTTCCGGATTTTACTCCGGAGGTATCTATAATCTGGCAATAAATATCTGAATTGCCGTTTCTCTTATCGGTCCAGGTAACGGCAATGTTTCCACCTGATCCGGAGGTCATTCTTGGATTATATTGATCGGATAATGAATTGTCGATACTGACGGGAATATCATAAGTATCCGTCGAATACGATACTCCGGCAGTATACAATTGCAATAAACAGAAGAATAATACAATTTTGTACATAGCAGGGCAATTCATCGATTACTGTAATAGCAATTACGATGCCTTAATGTGCCCCCTGCAAAAAATGAAAATTCCAACTGTAAGCCATTGAAAGGCAATATAATTTAACTCCGGTCGGAATTTTAGAGAGATAAAAATGCAATTTCAGGAAAAAACAAGGAAAACAGTTCCGGAGTTAATAGGAACTGTTTTCCCTGATTTGCTTGAAAATAAACTTGAAATCCTGAGCTGATTATCTCTTTTTCTTTTTGTGACGGTCCGCTCTTCTGCGCTTTTTCCGCTTGTGTGTCTTAATCTTCTGACGTTTTCTCTTTTTACCGCTTGGCATCAATCCTCCATAACAGCTCAGCAAACAAGCTATACGGGTAATTTAGTGATCATGCTTTTAAATTCATTTGACGGTTTAAACACCGGCACTTTTCTTCCGGGAACAGGAACAACTTCGCCTGTCCTTGGGTTTCTCGCCTTCCGTTCCTTGCGTAGTTTTACCTTGAAAGTCCCAAAACCGCGGATCTCAATATTGTTTCCCGATTCCATTGACTTTTTCACAGTATCCAGGAAAGCGTCAACGACAACGGCAACATCTGTCCGGGTCAGACCAGTCCGTTCGGCCACTTTTTCCACCAGATCTGCCTTGGTCATCTTTCATCCTCCCTCATCTCTTGCTGGTTTATATTTAACAAATTTTTTCTCCAACCCAGCACTTCAAAACCCGTCCCCGATTTATAATTTTATATAAAGCTAACCAGAGCTATTTTAAAGAAATTACGAAATGATTATTCGTAAGTCAATAGTTTTTATTAATTTAATATAAGTACATTACACGCGGGCCCTGAATTTCTCCGGTCGCAAATTCCTTAATATCCCCGGCCAGATTACCCAAAATATCAAAAATCCCGCGTTTTTTCTTGATTTCCCTGACCAGACGCGGTTCTCCCTCGATTCCGGCCAGATCAGCCGCAAGCCGAACCGCATCCTCAAAGCCCCCAAGAGTATCCACAAGATTCAGCTCCATGGCCTGCCGACCGCTGAAAATCGAGCCGTCCGCGATCCTGTAAACTTCTTCCCGTTCCATCTGGCGCCCTTCACATACAACATCGACAAACTGCTCATATGTATCGGTTACCATCGCCGTAAGCATTTTGCGCTCATTTTCGGTCATTCGCCGGCTATACGAGCCGACATCCTTCAATTCGCCTGATTTAACCGTTTCGTAATCGACTCCGACCTTATCCAGAAGCCTGCCCACCGTCGGAAATTGCAAAATTACCCCTATCGAACCGGTCATCGTGCCCGGATTGGCCATTATCCTGTCAGCCGCACATGAAATCAAATAACCGCCCGAGGCGGCCACCGATGACATCGAAACAACTACCGGCTTACCTTCTTCGTTACGGATCCGAAGGATTTCATTATATATCTCCTGTGACGGTGCCACCGCGCCGCCCGGAGAATCGATATGAAGAACCAGCGCCTTGATACTGCTGGATTCACCCCATTTTTTAAGCTGGCGAATGACAGGAGCCGATTCATAAATACCACCGGATATCTCTATTACAGCTACTTTTTCACCAAAACCGCCAAACCCGACATCATCCTCGGCATAAAATGCCCCAAGAAATATCAAACCGAAAAAACCGATTGTCAGGATAAATGAAAAAACGATTATGACAGCTATAACGACATCCCTTTTACGCGCCATGATTAATCCCTTAATTCATATAAATTTTCAGCTTGTCCCCGATCCTTAATTTCCTTGGATCGGAAACATCATTCCAGGCCATTATTCTGGAAACGGTCGTATTGAAAATACCGGCGATCCGCGACAGCGTATCACCCTTCCTGACAGTATATAGCTGATAATTTCCTGTCGAGGAGGTTCCGCCGTTTACAATCAGTTTCTGCCCGGGATATATTCGGCTGCTTCGCCCCAGGCTATTCAACCTTCGAAGCTGCGCTGCTGTCATACCGAATTTACGGGCGATATCCCACAGCGTGTCACCTTTTTTAACAGTATATGTACTCTTGGCACTATTGTCTTTCTGAGTATATGTCTGATAGGCGTTACCACCCTCAAAAATCCTGAGCTTCTGCCCTACATAAATTCGGGAACGACGGTCCAGCTTATTCAACCTTCTTATTTTGTCGGGAGTTGTACCGAACGCCCGAGCTATATCCCAGACCGTATCCCCTGAACGGACTTTATAAATATTCCCGTCGGCGGTATAATCCTGTTTACTCTGCCGGGCGTATTCACGGTCATTGGGAACCGGGACAATAAGGCTTTTGCCGGCATATATCTTCGATCGGCGGCTGAGGTTATTGGCCTCAAGTATTGCATACTGAGAAACACCATAATGCCGGGCGATGGTCGAAACAGTTTCGCCCCTCTTGATTTTATGCCTGACAAAACTTGTCTCCTGTGACGAAGGCATGCTGTCATAGGCGGCCATGAATTTATTTTTCATCCCCCTGGGGACACGCAGATCGTATTTCTTTTTGTTCGGCGGTGTAAAACGGCGTAACAATTCCGGGTTGAGTTCTTTCAATTCTTTAACAGTACAGCCGATAGCGTTCGCGACCGTCTTTAAATCAAGACACCGGCTGATCGTGACAACATCATACTCCCACTCTTCAGCATAATTTATATCCGTAAAACCGAATCGCTCCGGATCTTTACTGATCATTGTCGCCGCCATGAAAAACGGGACATAATCCATCGTCTGTTTGCGCAGCTTCAGCTTCCAGAAATCATTTGTCTTCTGCTTTTTGATCGTCCGGTTGACCCGCCCCGGACCGCCGTTGTAGGCCGCCAGAGCCAGCTCCCAGCTCCCGAAACGATCATAAAGATCCTTGAGAAATCGCGCCGCGGCAACCGTGGCCTTGACCGGATCCTTGCGCTCATCATACCACCAGCTGCGGCTCATATTGTACAATCTTCCGGTCGATGCTATAAACTGCCAGAGGCCCATCGCCCTTGCCCAGGAATAAGCATGCGGGCTGTAACCAGATTCCACCATCGCCAGATATTTCAGATCGGTGGGGATTCCATATTCGGTAAAAATACTGTCGATCATGGGAAGATATTTCGTGGAACGCGATAAATATTTCTCGATCGCATCACGGGCAACCGTCTGATAATAAAGAATACTCTTCTTTACACGCTCATTCAGGACTATCGGGACATTGTACGATATCTTTTCCTCCGCATATGTCTCGAAACGTTTAAATTCGGAGGAATCTATTTTCAGATTATTGATTTCTGAATATCGTTCGATCAAAACATCAGGCGAAATATCTCCCGGCAAATGCCCCAATGACAACAGGGTTGTCCGATAATTCGTGATAATGTCGGCCAGCAGTCGATTGTATTGGACTGCCTCGGGAGAGAGCGAATCGGTTTCGGCGTCGATATCAAGCTGCCCCAGGATAGAAAGACTCTTCTCGAAATAATACTGGGCTTCCTCCCACGCTGTTTCCTGGTTGGCCGTCACTCCCATACTGTAATATTCGCCGGCAATCGATAACTCGCGCCAGATATAATCATCAACAGCAATAGACATATCAGCGGCGGCCAGATCGCTCGAATCTTCTGTGACAACCGGTTCCCCGGCGACTCGATCGAGATAAAATTCGTTCTCGATTTCTGATGTCTCTTCAGAGACCAATATTCCCGGTTCGGTTGACACCGGTTCGATTTTTTCTTCTACGTCAGGGTTTTTGAGGTGAGGATTGGTGCAGGAGACTAAAAGGAATCCCAAAAATAAAAGAGTCATTGAAGCAAAAAAGATATTTCTCATGTTTTTTACACCCCAGGCGTTAATGGCTTTCCTTGCCAATAATTATCGTCCTCTAAGCCGTCCGACTTAACTCAATTCCCCCTAACTTATTGATATATATATGAAAATGGGGGGATCCATGTCAAGTTTAATTTTGCCGGTTTCGCAGGAATTCCCTCATAATCTCCTCGGCCCGCTCAACGCTGTCTATATATTCTATATCGTCCATTCCCCTGAACCACGTAATCTGCCTTTTGGCATAGCGCCGTGTATTCTGTTTAATTAGATTGACGGATGAATCCAGAGAAAGTTCACCGTCTAAATATTTAAATAACTCGCTGTATCCCATAACATTTACTTTTTCAACCCGTTCCTTTAGGCCGGCCCTGATAAGATTCTCGACCTCCTCGAGTAATCCACCGGCAATCATTTCATCAACACGCTTGTTTATTTTGTTGTATAACGCCTCTCTTAGCGGCAAAAGACAGTAAATTTTATAAAGAAAATCATCAGTCTTTTTGCTCCCCGAGGCGATTATTTCCGATTTCGGGCGCCCGGTCATCTCATAAATCTCCAGGGCACGGATTATTCTCTTGATATTATGGGGATGAGTCTTACGCGCTTCCAGCGGGTCGATCTTTTCAAGTTTTTCAAATAAATATTTGGGGCCTTTCTCGATCGCTTCATCCTCAAGCCGGTTCCTGATACTGAAATCATCATCGGGTATTTCGACTATACCCTCCACCAGCGATTTGATATATAAACCGGTGCCGCCGCATATCAGCGGCAATCTGCCTTCCCCTACCGAACATTCGATCAGACGCGATGCATCCTCGACAAAATCAAAAGCGGTGTAACGGTCGCCCGGTTCGACAAAATCGACCAGGTGAAAATCATACTTTTCCAGTAATCCCTTATCCGGCTTGTCTGTCCCGATATCGAGATACCGGTAGATCTGTCTCGAATCGGCGGAAATGATAGGAATTCGGGGATTTTCCTCGAGAAGCCTGACTGCAACACCGGTTTTACCCGAGGCAGTCGGCCCGGTCAACACCGGAATCACCGGCCTATTTTCGCTTGAATTTGACATCGAGTTCGTCTTTGGTGATTTTAAGAATGGTCGGACGGCCGTGAGGGCATGAATGTCTGTTATCGGCCATCAATAATCGCTTTAGAAGTGTCAGCGCCTCCTGCTCGGTGAGACGATCCCCCGCCATAACGGCGCCGCGGCAGGCTACCGATTGCACCACCGCTTTTTTTAGATTCTGTCCGGCCTTGCGAAGATTCTCGATATCCTCGAGTACGGCACTGAACATCTTTTCCGGCGACTTCCGCGATAGCGCCGCCGGGACAGCCGAGAGAATAACCGTCAGATTGCCAAACGGTTCGACAACAAAACCGGCCTTTTTCAGGAAATCATTCGATTCCTCATAAAGAACAAAGCGATCGGGCGACAACTCGATATTGATCGGGAACAATAGATTTTGTGAAGCGGTTCCGCCGCTGTCAATCGCTTTGAGATGTTCCTCGTAAAGCACCCTCTCATGAGCGGTATGCTGATCAATAATAAAGACATGATCACCGGACTTGAATATAAGATACAAATCGGCCAGGCTTCCCAGATAGACAATCCGCCCGAACTCGATATCATCAGCTGTCAGCGGCGCTTCCGGCACCGAACCCCCGGCCCCTGAGATTTTACTGATCTCGGGGTCATAGCGCTCATCCGAGGTTACCGGCATAACATCTTCATGGCCGTACAATTTTTTTAGAATAGTCTGTGATGCTTCTGTCTGGTGCGGTGGTTCGAATTCCCGGGCCCGGTGTATCGCCTCGGATCTCGATATCGTCTGCGGCGGCGCCATCGTTTCCATGGTGATACCGGGAGCGTTTACACCCGAGGTCTGGTGCACCGATCGTTTGACCGCATGATAAAGGACATCATGCACCTGGCGCTCCTCCGACAACCTTACCTCAGCCTTG
>QNAH01000155.1 GCA_003641425.1 Candidatus Zixiibacteriota bacterium | reverse complement strand
TAATCGTGATATAAATATCGAAAATATGGCCGTCAAATTCCCGTCTTCGGATTTTGTACTCAAAGGCAAACTGACCGATGCTTTCCCATATTTCCTTCCGGGATACGGGGAAAAGGCCAAAAAACCTTTCCTCAGTTTCGAGATGAAATCGCATCGGTTGGATGTCGACAGACTTTTTCCCGAGGCGGCTCCCGGCGAGGGTGTAAACCTGGCCGAACTTCCTCTCGATTCACTGCCGCCGATTATTCTTCCCGATATCGATGGTAAGGGAATCGTGAATATTGACACACTGATATATTTAAAGGTCGAGTTCACGAATTTGAAAGGCGATATCGATATTAAGAATCGGATTATCAACGCCGCCAATGTAACCGGTAAGGTTTATACCGGAAGTGTAAACGGCCGGGCCTCGATTGATCTGAACGATTTCGAGAATCCGAAATATTCGGGTCAGTATGATGCCAGTGATGTCGAGGTCAATGATTTCCTGACCCGATTCACAAGTCTGGGCGGGCACCTTTTCGGCAAAGTCAATATGAAAGGCGATTTTGATGCTTCCGGCTGGGAACCGGAGGATCTGATAAAATCGCTGACGCTGGACGGTTCGGCGCTGATCAATCAGGCGAAACTGGTCAATTTCGATCTGATTAATAAAATGGCCCAGAGTTTCAACTTTAAGGCCGGACGGGAAGAAACGATCAAAGATCTGGCCAGCTCATTTAAGGTCGAAAACGGCCGCGTGATTTTCGATGCCTTGACCTTTTTCAATAATATGGGCGACTGGAATGTTTCCGGCTCGGTTGGTTTTGACGGCAGTCTCGACTACAGCGGCGATGTTCTTCTGACCGAGAAAATGAGCAGCGAATTGCTGTCGCAATCAAATATGATATCCGGTGTCGCCGGCATGCTTCAGGAAAAGGAGAGTGGAAGAGTCCGGGTTGGTTTCAAGCTGGGCGGGACATACAAAAATCCCAAACCGACACTTGATCTAACCCCGGCCAAAGATAAGCTTCAGGATAAGCTTAAGGACAAAGTCGGCGACGCCCTGAAGGGATTATTCGGAAAGTGACAAATTTAATCAATCGCTCATTATTGCCGATACGTATTAATAATCGTTATGATTTTTAAAACTGTACTCGAAGATATAAAAGCGATTTATCGCAACGATCCGGCGGCAAAGAATATCGAATTTTTGCTTTATCCCGGATTCCATGCGATATTTATTCATCGCTTTATCCACGCGCTTTTTAAGCTGGGAATCCCATTTTTCCCGAGGCTTATATCTCAGATCTCGCGGATGTTTTCCGGGGTGGAGATTCATCCGGGCGCAACTATCGGCAAAGGATTTTTTATCGATCACGGAGCCGGTATCGTAATCGGCGAGACGGCCGAAATAGGTGACAACTGTGTCATCTTTCATAACGTCACTCTGGGCGGAACCGGGCACCACACCGGCAAACGTCACCCGACTATCGGCAACAATGTTCTTATCGGAACCGGGGCCATTTTGCTCGGGCCGTTGACTGTTGGAGACAATGTTCGTATCGGCGCCAACACTTTCCTGTACATGGTCGATATTCCCGACAACTGTACAGTTGTCGGGACGCCGGGACATATCACGCGAATGAATAATCAGGCGGTAAGTATCAAGCCGAAACGTACCCGCTACCCGGTCGAGGAACTGATTTAAAAACCGCCTTCACGGCGTTTTTTTATTGCTAATGCCGGATTCGGCTTTCTTGAACAGAATAAAACGGTACACGGAATCGGGCAATCTTTTTAATTGACAATTATTTATAAAAAGCTATCTTCTTCAGTTAACTTTTTTCCATAATATTTAGAAGAGGTTACAATGCGCTGGACGCAAACATATATACCGACTTTAAGAGAGCAATCATCCGAGGCTGAACTGATTTCGCATCAACTTCTGCTGAGAGGTGGTTTTATCCGCAAGCTGGCCGCCGGGATTTATATTTATCTACCACTGATGCAACGGGTTATCGAGAAATTTTCGAGAATTGTGCGCGAGGAAATGAATAAGTCCGGGGCAATCGAGATTACCATGCCGGTTCTTCACCCGGCCGAGGTGTGGCAGGAATCGGGCCGGTATGACACTGTCGGCAAGGAACAAATGCGCCTCAAGGACCGCCATTTACACGAAATGGTCCTCGGCGGAACCCATGAAGAAATTGTAACTTATCTATTGCGCGGCGAGCTTAAAAGCTACCGCCAACTGCCCTTAAATCTGTACCAGATACAGGTTAAATTCCGCGATGAAATCCGCCCGCGATTCGGCCTGATGCGCGGCCGCGAATTTATCATGAAAGACGCTTATACATTCGACACCGATGAAGATTCGTTCATGGTGGCCTATCAGAAGATGGTCGATGCCTATTTTGCGATTTTTAAACGGGCCGGCCTGGATACGAAAAAGGTGGAGTCGGATACCGGCGCCATGGGCGGCAAAGCGGCCCATGAGTTCATGCTGATTGTTGATACCGAGGGCGGCGAGGAAGTGATCATGTTCTGCGACAAATGCGATTATGCCGCCAATATTGAGAAAGCGACCTTCCGCGAAATAAATCCCCCTGAAGTTGATAACGAGGTGCTGGAAAAAAAGGAAGTCGATACGCCAAATGCCTCGACAATAGAGGAAGTCACCGCATTTTTGAAGGTCGATGCCACACGGCTGGTGAAAACTCTAATCTACCTGGCCGATGGTAAACCGGCGGCGGCCATGATCCGCGGTGACCGTAACCTGAATCTTACCAAGCTTAAAAACCAGCTTAATGCGATCGAGATAGAAAGCGCCCCGCCGGCGGTGGTCGAAGATGTTACGCAATGCCCGGTCGGTTATGCCGGTCCTATTGAACTGCCCAAAGATATGCCGATTATTGTGGACAACGAGGTTTCGAAGATGAAAAATTTCATTGTCGGCGGCAACAAAAAGGAAACCCATATTATCAATGTTAACCTTGACCGGGATTTCAGGGCCACCGCGGTGGCCGACATTATAGACGCCCCGGAAGGGGAGATGTGTCCCCATTGCGATGGCAGGCTGGTTGCCAAACAGGGGATCGAAGTCGGAAATACATTTATGCTGGGGACCAAATATTCGGAGTCAATGGGCGCTAAATTCCTGGATGCCGAGGGTAACGAAAAACCGTTTATCATGGGTTCCTATGGAATCGGGATAACACGGACACCGCAGGCGGCGGTGGAGCGTTATCATGATGAAAAAGGGATCGTCTGGCCCAAAAATATCGCCCCTTATCTGGTCGAAATAATTCCTCTCAATTATGAGAAGGATGAGCACAAAAAGGCGGCGGAACAAATCTACGCGGAGTTGGTTAATAATAATATCGACTGCTTACTGGATGACAGGCCGGAACGCGCCGGCGTCAAATTCAATGATGCCGATCTGATTGGAATTCCACTGAGAATTATTATCGGGGACAGGGCCCTGAAACAGGGCAAAGTCGAATTAAAGGCACGGGGCGGCGATGAAGTTGTTATGGCCGATCTGGGAGACGTTTTAACTGCCGTAAAGGGGCTGTTGGAGCGTATAAATTAGAATAAATAATTTGCATTAAGCGGGTTGTTTTGTTATCATAATTAGTTATTCAGTCTTTTGAATGGGATTGCCCGTCAGATTGAATCCGGCGGAGAAAATGAATGTCGCTGAAGAAAAAAATCGAAGAATTGATTACGCCGGTAATTGAAGATGAAGGTTATGAATTGGTGGAACTGAAGCTTTCACGCTACAAAAAAAGCAGCCGCCTGCAGTTGTTTGTCGATTCCGATCATGGAGTCAATATAGACAATTGCGCCCGACTGTCAAAAGCGGTGGAACCGGTTCTGGAAGGCGAGGACATGTTTCCTTACGGTTATGTGATCGAGGTGTCATCGCCGGGACTGGATCGTCCCCTGACCACGGCCCGCGATTTTAAGCGTCGGATAGGAGAGCGTGTCCGGATATATTTTAACGACACTGACCTCCCGCCCGCCGAGGGCGAACTGGTTGCCGCCGACGAAAGGTGCATTGAACTTCGGATCGACGACAACAGCAGTAAATATGACCTGGTCAATATCAGGATGGGAAAAATTATTTTTTGACGGAGATAAAACAGATGGCCTATCACATAGTTGAATCTTTAGCACTAATCGCCCGGGAAAAAAATATAGACCTGGATACGGTTATTTCTAAAGTCGAGGAATCGCTTCTGGCGGCGGCCAAGAAAAGATATCCGGAAGCCGAAAATCTGTCTTTTAAGCTCAATCGTCAGAGCGGCGAGATCACCATGATCGCGGTCAAAAAAGTGGTGGATAAAGTAACGGATAAGATGACGGAAATCTCGCTGTCCGAGGCCAAAGAGATGGACGACGATGTAGAGCTCGATGATGAAATGGAAGTCTTTCTGGAAGTCGATGAGGAATTCGGCAGAAATGCAATAGCCACGGCCAAACAGGTCCTGATACAGAAGGTCCGCGAGGCCGAACGTGATAAGATTTATGACGAATATATCACCCGTGTCGGTCAGTTGGTATCAGGAACGGTACAGCAGATCGATAAGGGCAACCTGATCATCAATCTCGGTAAAGCCGAGGCTGTCCTGCCTATAAAGGAGCAGATCCCGCGCGAAAAATACCGCCAGGGGGACCGTATTCGCGCTTATATTCTGGATGTGCAGAAATCCGTGGCCGGACCGCAGGTAATTTTGTCGCGGGTCAGCAATGAGCTCCTGCGCAGTCTGTTTGAACTTGAAGTGCCCGAGATATTCGAACGCGTTATCGAGATCAAAGCGATCGCCCGCGAACCCGGGGAACGTTCCAAGATCGCCGTCTATTCGGCTGATGAGCGGATCGACCCTGTGGGCGCCTGTGTCGGTATCAAGGGTGTCCGGGTGCAGTCGATTGTCCGAGAACTCAATAATGAACGTATCGATATTATCCCGTTCAGTTCCAATCCTGAGATCTTTGTGACACGGTCCCTGGCGCCGGCCAAAGTTGTTCAGATAGATTTCTTTGAAAGCGAAAAGGCCATGACGGTTGCGGTCGAGGATGACAAGCTGTCGCTGGCCATCGGGAAAGCCGGGCAGAACGCCCGCCTGGCGTCGAAGCTGACCGGATGGAAGATCAATATCATGTCCGAGAGCGATTACAACGAGATGAAAAAACGCGAAGCCGAAGAGATGGTACCGGTTGGGAATCTCGAGGGTATCGGAGCCAAGATGCAGGAAAGACTTGTCGAGGATGATATTAACACGGTTCAGCAACTGGCCAAAGCCAATGTCGAGCAGTTGACCAAACTGGATGGTATTGGTCAGAAGACTGCAAAGAATCTTATTGAAAGGGCCAAGGCCTTTGTAAGTGAACTCGAGCTCCAGCGGGCCGAAGAGAAGAGGCTTCGTGAAGAAGCTGAAGCGGCAAGAGAAGTTGAGGAGTCTGGTAAGTCAATAGAGGAAGCCGATAGCGGAGAGCCGGATTCGGACGATAAAAAAACGGATGAAAAGACCGACCACAAGGGGGAAACTGTCATCGAGAAAATGGAAGATAACTAGGTCCTGGAGGGACGCTAATGGCTAAGAAAAGATTATACGAAGTAGCAAAAGAATACAAAATATCGTCAAACGCACTTTTGACTATTTTGCGTAAGCTCGGCTTTGAGCCAAAGTCTCATATGTCGGTCGCCACCGAAGAAATGATGGGGGCGATCAAAGTGAAGTTTGATGCCGAGAAGGCTGCGGCCAAAAAGGATATCGAACAGAAAAGGAAGCCGAAGCATCCCCCCAAAGCCGAGAAAAAAGCCGGGGCAACCTTCGATGAAAGACTGGCCAAACTTTCCAGTGCGCTGAGGAAACACGATAAAGGCAAACGGAAAAAATTCGACAAACGCAAAAAGAGTAAAGACGCGCGTCGAGTGGACCGCAAAGCGGTCGTCAAGAGTTTCCGCGCCACCATGGCCTCGATGGGAACCGGGAAGAAATCAAAGAAATACAAAAAGCGCATCAAAGGATCCGATCTTGAGTCTATTCCCGATGAAAATATGATCGAGGTCAATGAGTTCATGACAGTCGCCGAATTGGCCCGCACCATGGACATGAAACCGGCCGAATTGATCGCCACCTGTTTCAAGCTGGGTATGATGGCCTCGATAAATCAGCGGCTCGATATGGATACTATCGAGGCGCTGGCGCTTGAATGCGGATATGGAATTAAAGAAAAGGAAGAAATCGGAGTCGAGGCGCGCGAGGATGAGGACGAAGAGCATCTCGAAACAAGATCGCCGGTGGTCACGGTTATGGGTCATGTCGATCATGGCAAAACATCGCTTCTTGATTATATTCGCGAAACCGAGGTTGTTGCCACCGAGGCCGGGGCGATTACCCAGCATATCGGGGCCTATGAAGTTACCGGGCCGACAGACAAAATCGTTTTTCTCGATACACCGGGTCATGCGGCTTTTACCGCCATGCGTGCCCGCGGGGCGCAGATCACCGATATTGTCGTTCTGGTGGTCGCCGCTGATGATGCCGTGATGCCGCAGACGATAGAGGCTATCGATCATGCCCGCGATGCCAATGTGCCGATTGTGGTCGCTATCAACAAGATCGACAAACCGACGGCAAATCCGGACCAGATCCGTCAGCAACTCTCCAAGCACAACCTTATGCCTGAAGAATGGGGCGGCAAGACGATCATGGTCGAAGT
>QNAH01000154.1 GCA_003641425.1 Candidatus Zixiibacteriota bacterium | reverse complement strand
GATATGGTGTTTGAGTTTTAACTGCAGAG
Source organism: Candidatus Zixiibacteriota bacterium (assembly GCA_003641425.1). Lineage (GTDB taxonomy): Bacteria > Zixibacteria > MSB-5A5 > GN15 > PGXB01 > PGXB01. The sequence goes on along the minus strand of QNAH01000154.1, from coordinate 6,763 downwards.
ACTCCACCTCGGGATACGAACGCACGTCCAAAAAGACCGCATTATCCATTGTTAGGAGTTTTTCCATCTCGAGCTTATGCTTTCCAGCTCCGAAAAACTCGAAATTCATTGTTCTTAAAACATGCTCCATCTCGTTCATCATGGCATTCTCCTTCCTATCTTTCACAATGCTATCCAGTCAGGACCTGCTATCCCATGTTTTTCCGTTCTTGGATAACCTTTGTTGCACAAGTTAAAAACTCCACAACACATGGAATTACAAGACGATATTCTACTGTTCGGCCCTTACGTTCATCGTCTATGATACCAGCAGATCTCAATACGGTCAGATGTTTGGAAACAGTAGATTGATCCCCACCTATCATCGAGACAAGTTCTCCGACTGTACATGCGCCATCAGCCAAATGGCTTACAATTGCTAACCGGGATTCATGTGCAAGCGCTTTAAGAACCCTGGCTTGGGAACGAAGGTCAACCGTGACTTTTTTCTTCATGCCTTATAAACCTCAGTTGTATATGATAATATGACCATAAGGTCATATTATCATATAGTTATTCGATTGTCAAGGGGCATAAGTCTACAATTTTATAATCAGCCAAAAACAGGGCTGGGACCACCTAAACGGTTCATGAAACCCTATTATCCCCGCCCGACTGACGTTTCTTTCCGACTCGGTTAGACACAGGGCGCGGGTGCCCATTCCTTTGTCATGCATCTAGTGGATGGCACTACTTGAGACTCTTATCCTATTACCTTCCAGCGCGTTCCGCTTGCGGTAGAGTAGGTTGTTTTCACCGAGAACATGAATTCCACTAAAGTTTTCTGAGAGTGATATTGGGGCCGCTTTTTTTGTACCTCGCTGTGAACCAACGGGTTAAGCAATACAAACATTACCCCAATCGATATTTCCATTGGAAACAATTTCATTTTAATGACCTGCCCCTATATATCAGACCAGTTTTAAGGTTAGTCTATTGGATTGGATCGACGTAAAGAGATGAGGTTGTTGCCGGCTGTTTTGCGTGAATAAAAAAGCCAAAATCTCTACTTTTGAATCGTTCATCTGACCGGGAATCTTGCGGTTTTATATGATGGTCTAAAAAAATTGATGAATGTGCATCTTATTCCCTATGAACAATAGTCATGGATTGTTTTTCAAGCGAGGTTGAAATTTGCCAAACTGATAAAAAGAATATATATTAAAAAAGGCCAAACTGATGTGAGTTTTCCGGGAGGATATGCCGCTAAATGAAAGACATCTCAAAGAAACTGCAGTTTTACGGAGTAATATTGAGATCTATTGCTGATGGTGTTTTTACTGTGGACAGCAACAGAGTAATTACCAGCTTCAATCCCGCCGCAGAAAAAATCACCGGAATCCCGGCCTCCATGGCTATTGGAAATAAATGTTATGATGTTTTTCATTCAGATGTTTGCGAGCGATGCGTTCTGGAAAAAACTTTTAAAACCGGAATAGAGACTGTCGATCGCCCGGTCAATATTATCAATGCCCGAGGTGAAGAAATCCCGATAAGTATTTCGACGGCTGTATTACGAGATGATGATGGCCATGTCCTTGGAGCGGTGGAAACATTCCGTGATCTATCGGCAATAGAAAATCTTCGCAAGGAGCTTGATAAAAAATATTCCTTTGAAGACATTATTTCAAAGAGCCCCCATATTACCAAGCTGTTTTCCATATTGCCGGATATTGCCGAAAGTGAAAGCACGGTATTGATTCAGGGAGCTTCAGGAACCGGAAAAGAGCTGTTCGCACGAGCCATACATAATATCAGCCCGAGAAAAAACGGAAATTATGTTGTCATAAATTGCGGCACTCTCCCCGTGCAATTGTTCGAATCGGAACTCTTTGGATATGTTAAAGGTGCCTTTACAGATGCCAAACGGGATAAAGCGGGCAAATTGTCGATGGCCGAAGGGGGAACGGTATTTTTCGATGAAATCGGAGATCTACCGATTTCGACGCAGGTGAAATTACTCCGGCTTTTGCAGCAGCGTGAATACGAACCTGTCGGAAGTACGACACCGATTAAAATCAATATAAGGATATTGGCGGCCACAAATCGCGATCTAAAAAAACTGGTGGCTCAGGGAAAATTCCGGGATGATCTTTATTTCCGGCTGGCCGTGGTAAAATTTAATCTCCCTCCCCTGCAAAAAAGAAGGGAAGATATTCCTTATCTTGTTGATCATTTCATCAAACGCTTCAATTCCCGACGGGGCAAAAATATTATTAGTGTCAGCCCGACAGTCATGAATATACTCATGCGTTATGATTTTCCCGGGAATATCCGGGAGCTTGAAAACATTATCGAGTATGGCTTCGTGGTCTGTAGGGGAAGTATTATTCAGAAAGTACATCTGCCTTCTGAAATAGCTGGCGCCGACGCCGATGAATTTATTAAAGCATCTTCATCACTCACTCCCATAACCAGAACAATTGATGAAGAGAGCAGTATAAAACAGGCGCTGACTGCCGCCGGGGGAAATATATCCGAAGCCGCCCAAGAACTGGGCATCCATCGGACGACATTATGGCGCCGACTAAAACGTTATAATCTCGACACATCCAGCTTCAAAAGCGACAAAACATAACTCCCAACAAGTGTTGCGGTGAATCATAAGCGCAACATATAACGTTGCACTTCTTCTTATGGTGTTGCATTATATGCAACGCAACTCATCGAACAATATTGTTTACTCCATTATATACCAATGACTTAATACAAATCTGTGCGTTGCGGCATTGTTCGTGCTTCTTGATTTTATGGAAATGACTAAAAAAATTGCAATACCGAAGTTTCAGGAAAATGTGGCGCCGTGTTTTGAGTCGGCCAGTTACTTCATGATTTGTGAAGCAGATAACGAAAATGAAATATGCTCTCAAATAGTGGAATGCACCGGCTGTGAGGGGTTTGGCCGGGTAAGATTGCTTCAGGAGCATAATGTCAATGTTCTAATCTGCAGCGGTATTAAAGGTTTTTACCTGGATATTCTCGAGTCGTCGGGGCTGACCGTCATAGAAAATGTAAGTCTCAATGTGGAAGACGCTCTGCAGTTATATCTCGATGGCAAAATAAAATCGCAGGTTCACAGTAATAATCTTGAGGAATTATCCTGCGAAATACCTCATGAAGATTTGGTTTGTTGGGCCAAAGAGCTTTTTGAGAGTCACGGTTATACTGTTTCAATTCAAAATGATGAAGAAACGCCGTTTCCGGTCGACTTGGTGGCCGAGATGAACTGTCCGGTATGTCACAAGCCGATTCGGATTGCAGTATGCTGTGGTGCGCATACTTACCGTGCCGACCAGGAGATCCGGGAGTTTCACCACGTTTCGTCATCCATATACCAGGTCAAGGTTTATGTTTTCCCGGGCAATCCCTTGATTAAACAACGTTGCCGTGAATATGATATTCAGCTGATTGACACGGATTCCGAAAGTGCCAACCATGACCAGAAAATAAATGGCCGCATTCCACTCCTGGATTCCCCGATCCCCGGTCATGAGAAGGCATTTGCCGGTAATAACGCAAAGGGAGAATGAGAACAATGGGGAAATTATTTTTATACAACTATCCTGAAAACAGGCAAAGGACAGGATACTGATGAGAACAAATGTAATTACATCCGAGGAGCGGGAAAAGGCCTTCGCGCCGACCAAAAAGCCTGACGTAATCGAAAGGCAAAAACTTGATGTCCGTTATCATGTTGAAGATTATGATGTGGACAATCGGCCGCGTCGTTTCTTGGAGGCTTTTGCCGCCATCCTCAAGCATACTAATTACCGTCTTGCGTTGGAGCATTTTATAAGAGTGTCCACCAAATGTTCCCGTTGTGCGGTGCAGTGCCCGATTTACCAAGCTACAGGGGACGAACATGATATCCCCTGCTATCGCTCAGAACTGCTGCTTTCGGTTTACCGCCGGCATTTCACGGTCGGTGGATCGATAAAGGGCCGCCTGACCGGTTCCGGTCATCTTACCGACGAGAAAATCGAGGAGATGGCCGAATCATTCTGGAATTGCACCGCCTGTCGTCGCTGCACCCTCGAATGCCCCGCCGGGATCGATCATGCTTTGATTACCCACCTGGGCCGGTTTATTCTCAGCGAAATAGGTATATCTCCGCGGGCGCTGGTGGTCAGCACGCGGGAGCAACTCGAGGGTAAAACCGGCAACACATCGGCGATTCCGTTACCGGCGCTGGTTGATACATTGGAGTTTCTAGAGGAAGACATAAAGGAAGAAAAAGGGGTCGACATAAAATTCCCTCTCGATAAGGAGAATTGCGAATTTATATTTATACCGGCCGTTTCAGATTTTTTGATGGAGGCGGAAACACTGATGGGTATTGCCGCCGTTTTCAAAGCTACCGGCGGTTCATGGACAATCAGCACGGAGAATTACGACGCCATCAACTACGGACTTTTTTACAGCGATCGGATTCTCGAGCGGGTCATACGCAAGCTGTATGCGGAGTCGGAGCGTCTCAATGCGACGAATATATTAATTGGCGAGTGCGGCCATGCCTCACGGTCGGCCAAATACTATGTGCCCGTGCATTGCGGGGGCGAAAAGGCCAAGCCGGTTTTGAATATCATGGAATATACTTACCGGATGCTCAAAGAGGGCAAGCTGAAACTCAACCCAAATGTTATAACGGAAACAGTAACTTACCATGACCCGTGCAATATTGCGCGGCAGGGTTGGATTATCGAACAGCCCCGCTACATTATCAAGGCTTTCTGCAAAAACTTTGTCGAGATGACACCTCGCGGCACTGAGAACATCTGCTGCGGCGGCGGGGGTGGAACCGTCTCGATCGATGAGATCCGGCCATATCGAACGCTTGTCGGGGGCAAGGCCAAGGGCGATCAGATACGGGCCACCGGCGCCAAGTATCTTATTGCTCCGTGCGCCAACTGCAAAAAGCAGTTAAGGGAACTGGTCGAAGATCAGAAAATCGACTGCGAAGTAGTTGGTCTTCACGACCTGATATACAAGGCCATTATACTTGACGACGGACAAACGGAAAATCAGAAAACAAACAGGAAAGGATAGGCTGTGCAGGAGTTATTGGATTTTGCCAGAGGACCTTTGTTTCGTTTGAGTTTTATAATCATGATCCTCGGCTTGATAAGAATATTCATCCTTGATGTATATAATGCTATCAAGGCATATAAAAGAGCCGGCGATAAAAGACTGGCTTGGGGTGATGCAATCATAAAAACGCTACGGTGGATTTTTCCCATTAGATCGGCTTTTACCCGGCGCCCGATTTACAGTGTCGTTTCGATCCTGTTCCACATCGGTTTGATACTGGTGCCGATATTTCTGCTGGCCCATATACAGTTGTGGAAGAGCGGGATCGGTATTTCGTGGTGGAGCCTTCCTAATAACTGGGCCGATATGCTGACACTCATGACCATCGCCGGGGCCCTGGCTCTGTTTCTGGGTCGAATCGGCAATAAAGGAGCGCGAATGCTGAGCCGCAAACAGGATTACCTGTGGCCGCTGTTGCTTATCCTGCCCTTCATTTCCGGATATTTCTGCGCCAACACAGTTCTCAGTCCGCAGGCATATCAATTCACAATGTTGATCCACGTGCTGTCTGGTGAGCTGATCCTTTCGCTTCTCCCCTTCACGAAGATTGCCCACTGCGTTCTGGTTCCGCTGTCGCAGTTCATCATCGCCCTGGCCTGGAAGTTCCCGGCGCACGTCGACGATGAAATATGCGCCTCTCTGAACAAAAAAGGAGCCCCGGTATGAAAGCTATATTGACCGATATAACTAAGTGCATCGGCTGTCAGGAATGTGTTATTGCCTGCAAAAAGCAGAATGAACTGGAACAGGATATACCACGCCGGTTTCATCGCAATGACGGTCTCTCGGCGCTCAACTGGACCTCTATCCTGAGCAAAGACGACACGCATTTTATCCGCAAACAGTGCCGGCACTGCCTGGAACCGGCTTGCGTGTCGGCCTGCCCGGTGGCGGCGCTTATCAAAACCGATGAAGGACCAATTATTTATGACGGCGGCAAATGTATCGGCTGTCGCTACTGCATGATTGCCTGTCCCTACGGTATCCCGCGTTATGACTGGAACAAGGCGGTGCCGTATATTCAGAAATGCACCATGTGCTATTCCCGTATTCGCGAGGGTAAGCAACCCGCCTGTACCGAAACCTGTCCGACCAAGGCAACTATTTTCGGCGATCGTGATGAGTTGCTGGCGGAAGCTCACCGTCGCATTAAGAACGAACCGGATAAATATATCGACCGCGTCTTTGGTGAAACCGAGGTGGGTGGAACGAATGTCCTATATATCTCCGATATCGATCTCGACTTCCTGTCATACCCGGCGCGGCCCGAAACTCCGGTTCTGCCCAAAACCACGGCCCCGGCCATGAACGCTGTCCCTTCGGCCTTTATCGGGATGGGGGCGGTCATGGGCGGCTTTTACTGGTTCTGCAAGAGACGCGAGAGACTTCAACATCAAGAAGAAGGCGATAAAGAGTAGTCATGAATAGAGTTAATATTTTCAAATCAATTCTATGGGCGATTACCGGTGTGGCTATCGCCTTCGGTATGACACGGATGCTTTTCGGTCTGGGTTCGGTTTCCAATCTCAGCGATGCTACCCCCTGGGGAATCTGGAAAGGGCTAAACGTGGTCCCTGGCATTGCTCTGGCGGGCGGCGGCTTTGTGGTTACCGCCATTATTTATATAATGAGGCGG
>QNAH01000153.1 GCA_003641425.1 Candidatus Zixiibacteriota bacterium | reverse complement strand
TTCGATTTCCGGCACCTGTTTAATGAGAACAACTATATTCATTCAATCCTCCCGCCTAATACGGTCAAGAAACTTATTTTCAGAATTTGTATTAGATAATTAATTTTTGGGGAAATGTCAATATCTGACTGTTGTGGTCAGTCTTCTTTGCTGGTCTCGTCATACTCGCGTGATTTCAGCAGTTTCATTGATTCCGCCGCGGCATGCTGTTCGGCCTCCTTCTTGGATGTTCCCGAACCGGATCCCGTTATTTCTCCTGCGGTTCTAACAACGACATTGAAAGTTTTCTCATGGTCGGGTCCGGCTTCGGAGACGACTTCGTAGTATGGAGGGTCCTCGCCCCGACTCTGGAGATATTCCAGCAACTCACCTTTGTAATTACGTTGCGCCGAATCGGATAGAAGGTTATCGGAGTGTGATATAATTACGTCATCGATAAACCGGGCAGCTGCTTCCAGGCCGCTGTCAAGATACAGCGCTCCGATAACTGCTTCCATGGCGTCGGAGATAATCGACAGCCGCTCACGACCCCCGGATTTTTCTTCCTCGGGAGAAAGAAGTATCAGATCGTTAAGTCCGCTTTCGATACCGACCCTGGCGAGTGTAATCTCATTTACCAGAATAGCTTTGGTCTTGGTTAAATCACCTTCGTCATAGTCGGTATGCAGTTTATAAAGATATTCGGCGATGACCAATCCCAGAATCGAGTCACCCAGAAATTCCAATCGCTCGTTTGACGGAAGGCGATGGTCATTGGCATAAATGTATGATCGGTGAGTCAGAGCTTCGAGAAGCAATAGTGTATCATTGAACTGATACCCGAAGATTTTATTAAACTCGGAAACAAGCTCCTGATGAGCCTGTTTCCGGTTTTTTTTGAATAAATTCTTTATTGAGCCGAATAGCTTCACAGCTATTATTATCCATTGAAGCGGCGACCGGCCAGAGTCACATTATGTCCTCCAAAGCCGAAAGAATTGGAGAGAAATGTGTCAAATTCCAATTCTCTTGCATTATGAGGGACATAATCCAGATCGCATTCAGGGTCGGGATTATCAAGGTTAATCGTCGGGTGCAGGATACCATCCTGCAGCGACATGATCGACGCGATAAGTTCAATCGCACCGCCGGCACCCAGCAGGTGTCCGACCATCGATTTGGTCGAGTTTATCGGTATTTTATATGCCCTCTCTCCGAAAACAGCCTTGATCGCCTTGGTTTCGGCCGGGTCACCCAGGCCGGTGGCTGTACCATGACTATTGATGTACTGGATATCATCCGGTTTGAGCCCGGCGTCTTTAATGGCATGAACCATGGCCATTTTGGCTCCACTCCCATCGGGAATCGGGGCCGTCATATGATGTGCATCACAGGTCATGCCGGCTCCGATAATTTCGGCATAAATCCGGGCCCCTCTGGCCTTGGCGGATTCAAGCGATTCGAGGATCAGGATCCCCGCGCCTTCGCCCATAACAAAACCGTCACGATCCTTGTCGAAGGGTCGTGATGATTTCTTTGGTTCATCATTACGCGTGCTCAGAGCACGGGCCGAACAAAATCCGGCCAACGCTGTCGGGGTGATGGTTGCCTCGGTTCCACCTGCAATCATTACATCGGCATCGCCCCTCTGGATGATTTTAAAAGCATCGAGAAGTGCGTGCGATGACGAGGAGCAGGCCGATACAGTGGCGTAATTCGCCCCCCGGAAACCAAACCGCATTGCCACCAGTCCGGCGCACATATCAATAATCATCATGGGAATGAAAAACGGCGATACCCGCCCCGGTCCGGACTTAAGCAGGATTTCATGCTGCTTTTCAAAAGTGCCGATACCGCCGATACCGGAGGCTATTATCACTCCGGCTCGGAACGGATCGATACTTTCGAGATCGAGACCGCTATCGCCGATGGCCATCTGTGATGCCGCCACAGCATACTGTTCCGACAGATCCATGCGGCGACTTTCCTTTTTATCAAGGAAATCAGCCGGATCGAAACCTGATACTTCGGCGGCTACTTTAGAGGGATAATCGGCGACGTCAAATCGGGTGATCGTATCAATACCGCACTCGCCCTTAAGAAGAGCCTGCCAATATTCATTCAAGGTGGAACCCAGAGGGGTTACCGCCCCCATTCCGGTGACAACAGTTCTAACTCTTTCCATTTCAGTTTACTTTTTAATGGAATATTATTTAACGTGGCCCTTGATGTAGTTGACGGCGTCGCCCACGGAGACGATTTTTTCCGCTTCCTCATCAGGGATCTCAAGTGAAAACTCTTCTTCAAGGGCCATTACCAGTTCCATGGTATCCAAAGAATCAGCACTGAGATCTTCAATAAACTTTGCTCCTTCGGTGACCTGGGCGGCATCAACACCCAACTGCTCGACAATAATGTCCTTGACTTTCTGTTCGACTTCTGCTGACATTTAGAATTCTCCTTAAGTTTATTAAAATGCCAAAATTGAATTCAATTCTAATACATTAATAATCCGCCGTCAACCCCCAAGACCTGCCCCGTGATATATGAAGCTTCGTCGGAGGCCAGAAAGGCCACCGCCGAGGCGACATCATGGGGTTGTCCAAAACGTTTCAGCGGCGTGCCTTGCATAAATGATTCCCGGGTTGCTTCCGGGAGATTTTTTGTCATCTCGGTTTCGATAAAACCGGGGGCTACGGCATTGACGGTAATCCCTCGGGAGGCAAGTTCCCGCGCCGAGGTTTTGGTCAGACCTATCAGACCGGCTTTACTGGCGGCGTAATTTGCCTGTCCGGCATTACCCATGCGGCCCACAACCGAAGATATATTTACTATGCGCCCGTAACGCTGTTTCATCATCACCTTGGCCGCCGCCTGAGTCACCAGGAAAGCGCCTTTGAGATTGACATTGAGAACCTGGTCCCAAGACTCCTCGGACATACGAATCAGAAGAGTATCTTTGGTGATACCGGCATTGTTGACCACAATATCAAGGGTCTCATATTTCTCAAGGATATCACCAACCATTTTTTTGACATCGGCACCGTTGGTCACATCGGCCTGATAGGCAAAAGCCTCGTATCCATTTTCCTTAAATTCACTGACCGTTTGATCTGCCTGATCCTTCAGAATATCGGAAATCACCACCCTGGCACCCATCGAGGCCAGTTTTTCGGCGATAGCTTTTCCCAGACCGCGAGCGGAACCGGTTATCAATGCTGTTTTGCCTGTAAAATCCATTTAATCACTCCACTCCGACAGCTTCAAATTTTTCAATATCTTCCAGAGTGTCAATATTATAAATCTTCGCTTCTTTTAATTCACGTTTGGCCAGTCCCGAGAGAACCTTACCGGGTCCGACCTCGATCATGGCGTTGATTCCATGATTCTTTTTATACTGCATCGTCTGATGCCAGCGAACCGGCTCAGTAATCTGTTCGATCAGGTGCGCCTTCAATTTTTCAGGATCATTTTCGGCATAACCGGTAACATTGGGGATAATATCCAGACCCGGATTTTTAAATTCGAGTTTCGCCAGATATTCCCTCATACCGTCTCTGGCCGGTTCCATGAGGGGCGAATGAAACGCTCCGCCGACTTCAAGCATAACCGCTCTCCTGGCGCCTTTTTCCTTGCACAGGCGACAGGCTTCCTTTACACCGGCAACAGCCCCGGAGATAACAATCTGAATGGCCGAATTGAAATTGGCCGGAACAACGACACCTTTATCCGATGCAATCCTGCAGCATTCGGTGATAGTGTCCTCATCAAGACCCATAATCGCCGCCATCGTACCTTGGTTGCGCCGGCAGGCATCCTCCATCAATGATGATCTTTTTACCACGGCCCTCACCGCTTCTTCCGGTTCCAGCACCCCGGCCAGGGCCAGCGCGCCGTATTCGCCCAGGGAATGACCGGCCGTAAGATCCGCACCGGGAACCTTATCCTTCATCACGGTCAGAACCGCCAGCGAGTGCAGCAGGATAGCCGGTTGAGTGAAACGAGTTTCTTTCAGCTTCTCGGCGGGACCATTGAATGACAACGCCGCTATATTTTCACCGATTGCATCCGATGCAATCTCATATAATTTGCGTACTTCCGAATCGGAGTTGTACAGATCGCGGCCCATGCCAACATATTGCGAGGCCTGTCCGGGGAATACAATAGAGACCTTATTCATAGCTGTCCTTTACCACCTGACCACCGCCGAGCCCCATATCAGGCCCCCGCCAAAAGCGGTCATTAAAACGATATCACCCTTTTTGATTTTTCCCGATCTGACAGCTTCATCAAAGGCAATCGGCACCGAAGCCGCTGATGTATTGCCGTATTTATGAAGATTTACGAATACTTTTTCTTCCGGGATACCCAGCCGTTTGGCCGTCGATTTCATTATCCTTATGTTGGCTTGATGCGGCACCATGACATTGACGTCTTCAGCCTTAAGATTGGCGTCGGCCAAGACCCGATTGGAAGCATCGGCCATCATCCGAACCGCATGTTTGAAGACTTCCTTGCCGTTCATGATTATATCAAAATGATGACCATTCAGGGAATTTATTTTATGGGCTGGCGAATCTGAACCGCCATCCGGTATCCACAGCAATTTTTTATGACGCCCGTCGGATTTTATATATATCGACAGAATCCCATCGTCGCCGTCGGACGCCTCGACAATAGCCGCCCCGGCGCCATCACCGAACAGGACACATGTATTGCGATCGGTATAATCGGTAATCGAAGAAAGCTTTTCGGCGCCGATAACCATGATTTTCTTAAACAGGCCTGCCTTGATATACGCATTGGCCATAGACAGACCGGTCAAAAATCCGGCGCATGCGGCCACAACATCGACTGCCGTGGCATTTACCAGGCCCATTTTATCCTGAACGACACATGCCAGCGAGGGCAGACGCTTGTCGGGGGTAACGGTTCCAATCAGAAGTAATTCTATATCTTCCGGCTTATTGCCTGACATTTCCAATGCTCTCAGCCCGGCCGCCAGTGACATATCGGAATTGGATTCATTTTCGTCACATATCCACCGCTCCTTGATACCGGTCCTGGTCGTAATCCACTCATCGGATGTATCGACCATTTTTTCGAAATCGGCGTTAGTCAGAAGACGGGATGGGAGGTGTGATCCCAGTCCGGTTATTTTCGCTCTTATTTCCCTGTCCATTCTTTATTCCATTACCGTTAAGTGCCATTTCCTTGCGGATATTTTCACTTATATTATGAAGATGCATCTGGGAGGCAACAAAGACACCGTTTTTTATTGCTTTGGGGGAAGAAGTCCCGTGGCATATAATACAAATACCGTCAACACCAAGCAACGGTGCGCCGCCGGATTCGGTATAATCGAAAGTTTTTCTCAGACGACTGAGAAAAGGCATCATCAATATCGCTCCCATACGAGAAAAAATATTCGTCTGAACCTGGTGTCTAATCTTCTTGGTCAGGAAACCTTCGACCGATTCGGCGAATTTCAACAGAATATTGCCGACAAAGCCATCTATAATTATAACATCCGCTTTTCCATGCAATACATCGCGCCCCTCGACATTCCCTATAAAATTCAGCCCGGAGTTTTTTAGCAATTCCCAGGTTTGAAACGTCTGTTCATTACCCTTGCTTTTTTCCTCGCCGATTGACAGGAGTCCGACCCGCGGTGAGGTCCGTCCGGTCATGAGTGAGGCGTAAATCGAACCCATGACGCCGAACTGATATAGATGCATCGGCTTGCAGTCAACATTGGCTCCCACATCGAGAACCAGCGTCGGTTTGCCGCTCACAGTCGGGAATAGACCGGCAATCGCCGGGCGGCTGACGCCCTCGATTTTACCCAGGGTGACTATCGACGAGGCCATAATGGCCCCGGTATTGCCGGCCGACACAAAAGCATCGGCCCGTCCCTCTTTCTGCATTTTAAGACCGACCGATATGGAAGAGTTTCGTTTTCGAATACCTTCTGTCGGCGCATCACTCATGGCGACGGCATAATCGGCATTTTCGACGATGATATTTTCGGGCAGGTCTTTCTGTCTGTCGGTGAAGTCCTTGATAACTTCTTCTTTGCCGACCAGCACCAATTTGAGTCGATCGTCCATCTCACGGGCGGCTTCGACACCGCCGGACATAATCGATTCCGGCGTACTATCGGCCCCCATAACATCGAGCGCAACCGTCGTTGTCCGCTTACTTTTCTGCATATTTTTTAATTCAAAAAACCGGGAGCCTTCTATAACTCTTTGGGCTCGACAACCTGATCTCCTTTATAATAGCCACACTGGGGGCAGATATGATGCTGTAATTTGGGCTGATGACAATTCGAACATTCAACCACATTGGGAGCAGTCAACTTCCAGTTAGTTCTTCTTTTGCGGCCTCGGGCGCGTGAGTGTCTTCTTTTAGGTAGTGCCATGATTATTTCCTAAAGCAAATAATGGTTATCAGAGAAGGTCTTTCAAACCTTCCCACCTTTCATCAGTTTCCTCGACATCGCAGTCACAGCTTTCTTCATTCAGATTTGCACCGCAACTGGGACATAAACCCTTGCAGGAATCACTGCACAGAGGTTTCATCGGCAACGACAGAAGCAGGGCTTCCTTGATCAGATTATTCAGATCGACAATCGGTTCCGAGGCTTTTATGTTAACAACCTCGGCGCTGCTGTCGGCGGCAAGGACCGCCTTCGAGTCTTCTGTCTTTATAATAAAACTCAATTCTCCTGACAGTTCGGTATCAAAAATTTCAAGGCACCGTGAACACTCTTCTTCAACCGGCACCATCACATTCCCGAGACAGTAATACTC
>QNAH01000152.1 GCA_003641425.1 Candidatus Zixiibacteriota bacterium | reverse complement strand
TGCTTTTGAAACATATTTCAATCCACCATTATTCTAAATCAGCTTTAAAAAACATATAGTACATTGAGAATATAAAGACAAGAATAAAAAAAGGGCGTTGACTATTTTGTCAACACCCTGAGGAGATCGGCCGATGGCCGATCTCCTTTTGTTATTGATATGATTGCCGGCCTGCGAAGTGTTTGCCGACATCCTTGCCGTCAGGTAACGCCGGCTCATGGAAAAGGGCGGGAGGGATATGTCTTTTGCGGGTTAGTGGGCGGCCCGCCATGATGGGTCCGTAAATCTCCCGTCGAAGATCCTTAGTGAAGCGAAAGATCCCCCGGAATGATCCGCCCGTTGCAAATTACGAATTAAATCAAATAGAAATATGGGAAATCGAATCCCAAATAAGTGATACAGGCCAATCGCTTACAACGTCACGTGACAAAATCGTGACGATTTTTTAAGCCTGACTATTTCTCATATCGATTCCAGAAGCTTAACTTCCTTTTGTGGTCAATACGAAGCGCCAATTTGTAGTCCTCGTTATTGGGAAAACCGCCCCAGTCATTTATCCTGGATGATAAATTATCAAGCTTGTGTAAATATCTCACACCATAAAAATAGGCTTTCGATCTGCCACGATTGAGTATTGAGTCTAACAACGCCCTGTAGATGAGTGATGAAACGAGGTAACGTTTGTGGGTTTCGAATGTCTTTGCCCATGGCAACAGTTGGGAGTAGTAATCACCATTAAGTTGTTTATGTCTCTCCATTATATACTGCTCAGCCTCATTAAGCCGACCCAGTTGGATAAGAAAGTCAAGATTGGGATAATCCAGCTCGGATTCTTTTAGAATAGTATCGACCTCCCTGTCAATGATCTGTTTCCGGCTTTTCTGACCGACAACCTCTAAAAGTAATGCCAAAGTTTCTTCATTCCTATATCGCCGGAAAATGCGCCATGCAGTTTCTTCTGCTTGAATCTTATTACCAAGTTTTGCATTTATTCTCAACAATAAACGGTCTCGCTCATCTATCTTGAATGTTTCATCAGGCGGCACCTTTTCCAGCCATTCCAGGGCAGTATGTGAATTACCAGATTCGAAATACACTAGGGCGATGTCATAACACGCCGCAGTCGATAAGTCCGGCCACATCGTGAGTCTTGCCTTTTGGAATAGCGGTGCATCATTCAACTGACGGGCAATTGATTCTATTCCTCCCAGCCAATGGCGTTTCTGATATTCAGTCGATGATTGGTAGGCTTGAGACCAGAATTGATCCAAGAGCGATTGTAATGATGATTCGGGGAGATATTCACTGGCATTATCAATAAGATCATAGCGAATCCCATAATTATCGTCACTATATAATCTGAACACAATTTGTTCCAGCCAGCTTTTATCCTCACAACGTCGGGCAAATTCAATGAAAGCCTCGCAGGCATCGATCCTGTAAACATCACCTATTGAGCCATTAGAATCATCAGCACGATTAAAAACCGCATTGTCCGTTTCAATAAATGCGGTAATCATTTTAACACCTTGGACACCATCATCAATTCTCTTTTCGATTTCGCCAATCAACATTTCAAGTTTATGAGCAAATGAGTCTGATTCATAATAGTCTATAAACCTCTGACTGCGCTTGATACCGGCTATTTTGGCACTTAGCCGTTTATATGTTTCCGATTGATTCATCTGTTTTTAAATTATTATATTGCTAATTCCACCGTCTTTAAGTAAATATTCTGATCACTTCATTTCCAATACTTATTATCAACCCATTCATAGTTAAACGGATTTTCAAACGCGGCAATCTGAAGCGGTTCAAGTAAAAAATCTCCGGGTGCTTTTATTAATTGAGGAAAATCAATGCCAAAATCTTCAAGATTATTCCGATTTCTGAATGCTTTCCATTGGTTATTTTTGTCCGTATTATTGGCAAATTCATCACTCAAAGCAAGTGGTGTATCTTCCGGAATCTGCACCTCTCCGTTCAAATGTTGCCTTGATCGCTTTAACAAGTGTATTACCATCGAATGAAAATGTTTTAGACAGAATAAATACGTCATAGAAATCTTTTATTCGACTGTTAGCCATCCCCAAGAAAACCATTGATTGTATTTTCTCCGCAATCTGGGTCTCTTTATTGTAGGCTCGGATTCGAGGTGCTGGATAATCAAGCAAGACAGGAAAGCTAATTATTTTTGCCTTTGGCGTTACAGCATCTCCGAAACCAACATCTATTTGGATTCTTATTCTGGCGTTGCCGAGTCTTGCATTTACTTTTACTCTCTGTCCTGGATATTCCCGATTTTCACGAATCTCTTCTATCTCAATACTGTCTGCCTCGTATTCAAGTCCATCTTTCTCGACTTTTACCAAACATATATCCTTGATTACTCCTCTAAGAGCTTCTGTTTCCGGATCGCCAAAACCAAGCAAATCCAAATCACGAGTTGGACGATGCATTTCGCCTATCCAAATAGCCGTAAGCATTGCACCTTTAAGAATAAATCTGTCCGCATGTTTGGATTTCGATAGCCGATACAAGAAGCTTTCCACCCCATAACATGTCAGTATTAAATTGAAATCCTCGTTTCGTTCTCGGCTGAGATTTAGTAGGCGCTGACGAACCGAAGCATCTATATTTTCAGATTTCTTTTTGCTCAAACTAGAGACTCCAGATATGGTTTCATGATATTGGCAACTCTACAGATTTTGGCATATTTCCATAGCTCGTCCATGGTGCATTTGCGAGACCGATAACAATCGCGTAGAGCTTCAAGAGCGACATCCAGTCCAATCTTGTTTCTGAATTTGAAACAGTCAGCAACAGTCTTAGCCGGATTATAAACACGGATCGAAACTCCTTCGATTTTATGTTGTTCTACTCCTGATGTCAGGGACTTTCCTGAATATCTGGTAATTCGTATAGGAATTCCCGGTTTCTTGGGACTTCGAGCTTTGTGGCCGATAGCCATCCAAATTTCATATGGTGACTGGGTTGTAAGACCGTGGAATCTGAGTGCCGAGAGCAGGCAGATTATTCCTGATGGCATTCGCTTGCAGGCCTCTGCTATACTCCTGTTTTCAGACGGCTGAGTATCAGGTAGGGTATAAAGCCCTCGCCCAATCCGAATGAGCATACCGTGGCTATATAGCATATGGATATACTTACGATAAATGCCATATTCATCCATGTCTCTCGGCCTAACGATACCAAGCCGTTTGACAATTTGAATAATCTGATTTGTAATTTCCTTTTTCATAATTATAATTACGTTATCATAATATGTCGGCAGATATCTATTACTGCCTACATATTATACCACGACAAAATAACAGGCACAAGCACTTTTTTTAAGCCGAATTCATAAAAAATATCGATGCCAATCCCGTGACAAAATCGTGACGACAGAGGTTTTAAGTTATTCTAAGTTATTGCGGGTTATAGCCTGCATATTCGAAAAGGATGGGGGAATTGGACTAATAGCTCTTCTCTATCATCTTCTATCTTGTTGTGTTGTAATGAGTTATATAAATTGGAGGTGGGGGGAATCGAACCCCATACTCGCAATGTTACACAATCAACTTCCATCTTGCCGACATCAAATTACAGCTGTCTTTGACGATTCCGGATTCCTCTCATAGAGCTCTTTTCGGCTGCTTGTCCTGCTTCTCTTTTTCCTTTTGTTTGTCTTTCCTTTTCTTCTGTTTCTTGCTCTTATCCTTGTCTTTTTTTCCGCCTTTATCACCCATAGAGTATCTCCTTTCCGCTTAAATTTACTGTTTTGTGATCATTATGCCACAATAAAATGGAGGTGGGGGGAGTCGAACCCCCGTCCGAAAAGGGTGCCAGATCATCTTCTACGTGCGTAGCCGGCTCTTTTATTCTCGCTCCGATTGCTGCCGAGCGGCAGGCCACAACCGGCGCCAGCCTTTGATTTTTAAGTCTCCCGTAAAGGCGTTCGGGAAACCGAGCCTTCCTGACCGTCGCTCCAGCCCGCCCGGAAAGGCGGCAGGCAGGCGGAACGGGTTACCTAAGTATTAATTAGGCAGCCATGGCATAATCATATTCGCCATTTATTAGAGTGTACCGGATGTTTATCGAGAAATCCGGAGTCCCTCGGCACGCCGACAATCCCTCACCAATCCCGTCGAAACCATTTCACCCCCGAAGGTATGTCAGCTTTCGGCCCGCTGTCAGACGCATCCCGGCCATTTACAAAAACCGCGTGGATGCCCTCAAAACGAACCGGAGCAAAAACTTTATTTTCAAAGATCGGCAACTCTATAACGTTATACTCTTGTATTCGGTTGCATATTCAATATAAATAACTCTTTCTTTTTGTCAACCGCTCCGCAACCAATTGAATTATGGTAAAATACAGAGACCCCAAAAAAGAAAATATACGCAAAATCGCCGGTGAAATAACCGGTTTTTATCGGTCGAGATGAGGTCGAATGGGACAGCTGAAGTGATAGCGGGGCGAAGGTGTCCACCGGGGTGTATCCTTGCCGTATCGAAACCGACGATGCCGTCACCGCCCGTAAGATGCTATCGCTGAAATGATTATTTTGATGGTGTGGCATTTGTTGCCCGGCACCATTTTCGGTAAAGGTAATTTCATCTGTCTGATATCGCCGTTCTTTTGGCCGCGTTATAGACCTGCTTCAGGGGAATATTATTTTTGATAGCGATTTTTCTGCAATCCTTATACTCCGGGGCGATATTTATGACCTGACCTTTGTCCCTGCTCAGCTTCACCCGTATATCCCCGTACTCCGTACTGACCGTCACTACTTCACGGTGAAGTTTCTTCCGCGAAGCGCGGTGCATTCTGACGCCGATAGTTGTCGTTTCGGAAAAGAGAACCGATATAATATCGTCAAGTTTATTCTCATCGGTGATGACACTCAAAAGGGTTCCCTGCCGGCCTTTTTTCATCAGAACCGGCGCGGTGTAAACATCGAGGGCTCCATTATCCAGCAGTTTTTCCATCACATATTCGTAGAACTCCGGATTCATATCATCGATATTGGTCTCGATCACCGTCACAGTATCGCTCTCATAAGCATCGCTTCTATCTTCCCCGATTATAATCCTGAGCAGATTGGGTATTTCCAGATCACCGGTGCCGGCGCCGTAGCCGATCTTTTCGACCATCATCTCCGGCATATTGCCGAAAGAATCGGCCAGGGTCGTGATTATCGCCGCACCGGTTGGAGTGGTAAGTTCTCTTTCTATACCAGTCGAATAAACGGGGACACTTTTTAAAAGTTCGGTTGTCGCCGGGGCAGGTAAAGGTATTTTCCCGTGCTGGCAATTCACATAACCGCGCCCTGTATGTATCTTCGAAGCGTACACCTTTTTGATTCCGAGCAACTTTACACCGATAACGGCACCGACAATATCGATGATGGCATCGACTGCGCCGACTTCATGAAAGTGTATCTTCTCGACAGTTGTATTATGTATTTTAGCTTCTGATTCAGCTAAACGGCGGAAAATGTTTTTGGCCCTGTTTTTGATATCATCGTCAAGCGTGCTGTTATCGATAATCTCGTTGATATGCCTTAAATGCCGATGCGTTTTCTGTTCATCGACCTGCACATAAACTTGTGTACCGGTAATACCGTTTTTGACGACCTTTTCACTGCTGATTTTATATCCGCCAAGATTGAGTTTTGATAATTCTGCTTTGAGCTTTTCAATGTCCAGTCCGGCATCGATCAATGCCCCCAGGGTCATATCGCCGCTGATACCGGCGAAACAGTCGAAATACGCTACCCTCAACTTTTTACTCCCATAAGATTTATCAGTCCGGCATAATACCCGCCGCCGAAACCATTGTCGATATTCATCACCGCCACTCCCGGCGCGCAACTGTTGAGCATCGACAGCAATGCCGCGATACCATTAAAACTGGCCCCGTAACCGACACTGGTCGGTACCGCCACCACCGGCTTATCCACCATGCCGCCAACCACACTGGCCAGTGCGCCCTCCATCCCGGCCACGACCACAATAACATTGGCATGGAACAGTTTTGCCTTGTTGTCCATCAGGCGATGCACCCCGGCGACACCGACATCGTACAACCGCTCGACCGGATTGCCCATAACCTCGGCCGTTACCGCCGCCTCTTCGGCCACCGGTATATCGGATGTCCCGGCGCTGACCACCGTCACCATCTTATCGGTTTTAGCAGCCGGCACACTGCCGATCAAAACGATTTTTGCCTCAGCATGATATGCGGCATCGTCGCGGCCCTTCTGAATTGCTTCGAAAACCTCGCGCTCGGCACGGGTCGCCATTACCGTTTGTTCCGATTTGGCCAAATGACTGATTATCTGTACTATCTGCTCGGTTGTTTTACCCTGGCAGAAAATGACCTCGGGGAAACCTTTCCTGATATTGCGATGCGTGTCGATTTTGGCAAAGCCGAGATCCTCGTAGGGAAAACCTTTGAGAACATGCATGGCTTGATCGATATCGATCCTGCCGTCATGGACATCCTGGAGAAGCTTTTTTATACTGTCTTTGTTCATTGTCCCCGGTCGGATTTAATACCCAGCACTTCGTTCAAACTGCCCGAACGAAAACCCTGCAAATCAAGCGCCACATATTTATAACCGAATGACTTCAATTTATCAATGATTTTATCGCGAGTTGTTTCATCAAGAAATAGAAACATCTTATCGACCGGGAACTCTATCCGGGCAACATCGCCATGATCGCGAACCCGAAGTTCTTTTATTCCGAATGTCCGCAGATACTCTTCCGACTGCCCGATACGCGAT